>NZ_JBHSRF010000019.1:0-126397 GCF_042658925.1 Sphaerisporangium aureirubrum | reverse complement strand
GAACACCCGGATCGAACTCGCCAACGCGATCTTCGAGTACCTGGAGATCTGGCACAATCGGCAACGACGGCACAGCAGCCTGGGCATGCTCACCCCGGTACAGTTCGAGACCGCGTCCACCGTGGCATGACAATCCAGAAACGCGACTCCACCGAACCCGGGGCACACCAGAGCCTCCATCAATCCCGGCGCGGTTCAAGCGTCTCCGTGCCCAGCCTGAGGTCGGTCGCGGCGGGGCGAAGCACCCTCGGCATCCCGTGAAACACGTAGCCATCCCCATGTGGCTGTTCACAGGGGTTTGCATGTGCGAATTGCCCAGATCGGGGGTTTTTTCGTGAGCGTAGGCGCCGTCCGGTGCGTGGGGGGCGCGGCCGGACTATGAGGTTCACGTGATTCCCGGCATCAGTGCTTGGGTTTAGCGTCTGCCGCGGACGAATCCGAGACCGCGTGAGATGGAGAGCCGCCATGCCCTACGTGAACGTAGGCACGGAGAACTCAATACCGATCGACATCTATTACGAGGACCACGGCGCGGGGACACCCGTGGTGCTGAGCCACGGTTACCCGTTGAGCGGGAAGGCGTGGGAGAAGCAGGTTTCCGTGCTGGTCGCCGCCGGGCACCGTGTGATCACCTATGACCGCCGGGGCTGGGGGAACTCTAGCCAGCCGGCCACCGGCTACGACTACGACACGTTCGCCGCCGACCTGAACGCCCTGATGGAGAGGCTGGACCTGCACGACGCCGTGCTCGTCGGCCACTCGATGGGCACGGGCGACGTGACCCACTATTTGGGCGTCTACGGCAGTGCTCGCGTGCGCAAGGCCGTGCTGGTCTCGCCGATCCCGCCCTTCCTGCTGAAGACCGACGACAACCCCGAGGGCGCGCCGCAGGGCCTGTTCGACGGCTTCGTCGAGTCGGCCAAGGCCGACCGGCCACTGTGGCTCAAGCAGTTCCTCGAGAACTTCTACAACTACGACGTCTACGGCGGCACCCTCGTCAGCGAGCAGGCGTTCCAGTCGAGCTGGAACATCGCGGTCGCGGGCTCGCCGGTCGCCGCGGTGGCGTGCATCCCGGCCTGGCTGACCGACTTCCGGCCCGACGTGGCCAAGCTCGACGTGCCGATCCTGGTGATCACAGGCGACCAGGACCGGATCCTGCCCAAGGAGGTCGCCGGCGAGCGGCTGCGCGGGCTCGTCGACGGCCTCGAATACCTCGTCATCGAAGGCGGGCCCCACGCGATCGCGTGGACCCACACCGACCAGGTGAACAAGGCCCTGCTCGGCTTCCTCGCCTGATCACGACTCATCCCCACGCCGCATTGAAGAAAGGCAAGTCCATGCTCGTGCACCGGATCCGCTACGCCACGGCCGTCACGGCCGCGGCGGCGGCCACAGCAGTCCTGCTTCCCCTCGGACTGACTTCGGCGACCGCTGCGACCGCCACGACCAGCGCCACGGCCACCCACCACGCGGCGAAGCCCACGATCGTGCTCGTCCACGGCGCCTGGGCCGACGGATCGAGCTGGTCCGGCGAGGTCAGCCGCCTCCAGCACGACGGCTACACCGTCGCCGTGGCGCCCAACCCGCTGCGGGGCCTGTCCAGCGATGCCGCTTACCTGCGCGACTACCTGGCGGGCATCACCGGGCCGATCGTGCTCGTCGGTCACTCGTACGGCGGCGCCGTCATCACCAACGCCGCGACGGGTAACACCAACGTCAAGGCCCTGGTCTACATCGACGCCTACCTCCCGGACACGAACCAGACCGTCGCCGACCTCAGCGGCAAGGACTCCGCGCTCGCACCGGCGGTCACCAACCCGACATCGGTCTTCAAGCTCGTGAACTACCCGGGCGCACCGACGGGCGTGTACGACACGTACGTGCTGCCGGACGTGTTCGTCCGGGGCTTCGCCGGCGACCTGCCCCCCGCGACCGGCGCCCAGCTCGCGGCCTCCCAGCCCCCCACGTCCCTGATCGCCCTCGGCGAGCACTCCGGGACTCCGGCCTGGAAGACGATCCCCTCATGGGTCCTGATCGGAACCAAGGACAAGATCATCCCGGAGGCGCAGCAGGTCGCCATGGCCAAGCACGCCGGCGCGCGGACCCAGAAGATCAACGCCTCCCACCTGGGCATCATCTCCCAGCCTGGCACCGTCACGAGCTTCATCGAGAAGGCGGCCCGCGCCAAGGGCTGAGCGCCGGGCGGTGCGGGCACTCGACCGCGCCGCCCACCTCACGGCTTCCTCAGCGTGAGCTGGCGGCGCGAGGTGACTCCGAGCTTCCTGAACACCTTCTTGAGGTGGTAGTCGACGGTGCTCGGGCTGATGAACAGCTGCGCGGCGATCTCCTGGTTCGTCGCGCGGCCGGCAGCCAGGGTGGCGATCTGCCTCTCCTGCGGCGTGAGGTCATCGGACGCGCCGGGGCGCGTGCCGGCCGCGACGAGCTCGATCCGGCATCGATCCGCGAACGCCGCCGCGCCCATCTCCACGAACATGTCGTGGGCCATGCTCAGCCGTGCGCGGGCGTCGTTCCTGCGCCTGTGCCGGCGCAGCCACTCGCCGTAGAGCAGGTACGCGCGGGCCAGATCGGCCGTTATGCGCGTGCGCGCCAGGTGCTCTATCGCCAGCAGGTAGAGACGCTCCGCGTCGGCCGGCTTCGCCAGGAGCGCCTCCGACCTCGCGAGCAGCCCGAGCGCCCACGGAGTGCCGGCCGCCTGGGCCTTCGTCCTGAGCCGCGACAACGCCGACTGCGCCTGGTCGCGCTCACCACACCGGACACCGGCTTCGATGAGGTCGGGCAGGCGCTGATGGTCCAGGTTCACCACCTCCAGCTCGCACAGGTGCCGGGCCGCCTCGAACGCGTCGCGGTAGCGGCCACGCCCGAGCGCCTCGGAAGGGCCCGCGACAGCCGGAGCCCGCTCGTCGGCGAAACGGTCATCCCACACGGCGTGCGCGGCCGCGACCCCGAGCGTGCCGGGCGCCCGCTGGTCCGCGAGACCAGCCAGGGCGGCATGGAGCACGGGGACGGCCTCGGCGTATCCGATCGCGATGAGCGTGGCACAGCCTTCCAGCAACAGGTCGCCGGGCGTCGCCTCGCCCTCCGGCGGTGGCGCGAGCGCGAGTGCCTCCTTCGCGATCTCGAGCGGAGTGACCTCCAGAGCGGCTTGCCCGATCGTGAAGACCATGTCCATGGCCTCGAGGAGCTTTTCCCGGCGACGCCGTACGTCGACGTGCTCGTAGGCGCGCGCGGTCGTCAGCAACAGCGCGGGAAGCCGGGCGGTCGAGCCGCCGGCCCACATCTGGATCTTGCCGCGTATCTCCGCCGCCAGCGCGCGTGTGAGCGGGTCCACCAGGGCCGGCTCGGCCGATTCGACCAGTGACCCCGCCTGGGAGAAGGCGCCGGCGTTCAGAGCCGCCTGCGCGGTGGCGACCAGTCGCCCTGCCCGGCGAGCGGGCTCGGGGGTCAGCTCGGCCGCGCGCATCCGAATGATGACCTCGGCGTCGGACCCGCCGCGTGACCTGGCCGTGCCGGCGGCGTCCTCAAGCGCCGCGGCCAGCACCTCATCCGGCCCCGGGGCCGCCTCGGCGAGATGCCAGGCGCGCCGGTCGGGGTCCCGATCGGGATCGGTGACGGCCGCGAGCACCTGGTGGACCCTCTGACGCTCACCGCTGGACGCGCCGTAATAGACCGCCGAGCGGATCAGCGGGTGACGGAACCTGACCCGTGTGCCCGGCTCCAGGAGCTGTCGCGCCTCCGCGACCGCGCCCGCGTCCCACCCGAAGCCGAGCTCGGCCCCGGCGCGCCACAACACCGCGGGGTCGCCCGTCTGCTCGGCGGCGGCCGTCAGCAACATCATCTGTGAGCTCGCCGGCAGGTCGCGGACCTCGCGGACGAACCGCGCCCCGAGCCTCTGGCTGATCGGCAGCGGGTCCGGCAACCGGGCCGCACCGGTCAGGTGCCCGGGATCCAGCTCATGGGCGAGCTCGATGAGGGCCAGCGGGTTGCCGCCTGTCTCGGCGACGATTCTCTCGCTGATCCGGTCGTCCGGCCTGCCAGGCGTCGCCGAGGCCAGCAGTTCGGCCGCCGCGCGTGGCGCGAGCCCCCGGATCTCGCGGTCGGGAAGCCCCGTCAGTGGCAGGAGCCGGGTGGTGGGCTCGCGGACCGCGAACATCATGACGAGACGCTCGGCCTGAAGACGGCGTGCCACGAACGCCAGCACCTGGGCCGACTCCTGATCGAGCCACTGTGCGTCGTCGACGACGCACAGCAGGGGCTCACCGGCGGCGTCGGCCAGCAAGCTCAGTGCGGCCAGCCCGACGAGGAAGCGCTCGGGCTCCTTGCCCTGACGCAGGCCGAAGACAGCGGCCAGGGCCGATCGTTGCGGGGGCGGCAGGCTCGGCAGGCGGCCGAGGAAGGGCAGCAGGAGCTGGTGCAGGGCCGCGAAGCCGATCTCCGTCTCCGATTCGATGCCCGCGACCCGCACCACCCGGGCGCCGCGCGCCTCCCGGACGGCGTGTTCAAGGAGCGCCGTCTTCCCGATCCCCGCCTGCCCCCTGAGTACGAGAACGCCGCCGGCACCTTCACGGGCGGCCGTGAGCAGACCCTCCAACTGCGCGCATTCCTCCTCACGACCCAGGAGCAAGGCTGTCTCGATCAGGTCGGGTGCTCATGGACGGACGTCCGCTCCTTTCGAAGGACCAGGCTGCGTGGCCGGACCAGTCTCCCGGGGCGGGGTCCGCAAGCGGTATCCGAAGGATGACTGCACCCCGGCCACGCACCCTTCCCCTGCCGCACTACAGTCGAATTTGTCCCTTTTCCTCAGACCCGAACGGAAACCCCAGCCAGCATGTCCGAACGCTCGTCGTCGCTGCTCATCGGCCGGGATGCCGAGCTGGAACGGCTCATCGGCCTGCTCGACTCGCCATCGAGCCAGGCACTGGCGCTCCTCGGCGAAGCAGGAATCGGCAAGACCAGCCTCCTGTCGCGGTTCGTCGAACAGGCCCGGGAGAGGAAGGTGAATGTCCTGTCGGTCGTGGGCGACCAGTCCGAGACCCATCTCGCGTTCGCCGGACTCCACCAACTGCTGGGCCCGATCCTCGCCTCGGCCGGCTCCCCCGTGGCCGACCTGACGCCACCTCATCGGAACGCGCTGCTGGCCGCCTTCGGCCTGGCACAGGAGTTCACGGCTCCCGACCGCCTGCTGATCGGCATAGCGACCGTGACGTTGCTCGTCAAGGTCGCGGAGCGGTCCCCGCTGCTCCTCGTCGTCGACGACGCCGAGTGGCTCGACTACAACTCGCGCGACGTTCTCGCCTTCGTCGGGAGACGCCTGAGGAACGAGCGGATCGTGATGGTGGTGAGCACCCGGGGACAGGCGCCCCCGTCGCCGTTCGGCCACGACGTCGCCCGTTTGCGGCTGGAGCCGCTCACCGAGACAGACGCCAACCGGTCGCTCGACGCGCAGCCGCACCCCCCTCGCGGCCTGGCTCGGTCGACCGTCCTGGCCCAGGCGCAGGGTAACCCGATGGCCTTGGTGGAGCTGACCAGGGCGATCGCGACGGACAGGGCATGGGGCGGTTACCGGCTCGAAGACCCGCTTCCGCTGAGTGAGCGCCTGGAACGTCTGTTCAGTGAGCGGGTGAGCGCCCTGCCGCAGGCCTGCCGTACCGCCTTGTTGTTCGCCGCGGTGGCCGGCCCGTCCGAGCTGTCGGAGGCGGGCAGCGCCGGCCTTCCCGGCCTGGAGGCGCAGATCTGGCAACCCGCCGAGAACGCCGGCCTGATTACGGTGAGCGGCGCCGGAGTGTCCTTCTCACACCCTCTGGTGCGCTCGGCCGTCTACCACGCGGCGTCGTTCGCCGAGCGCGCGGACGCCCATCGCCGGCTGGCCGGTGTCCTCACACGGCAGCCGGATCGCCGGGCCTGGCATCTGGCGAAGGCGACGCTCCATCCCGACGAGAGTGTGGCGTTGCTCTTGGAGGAGACTGCGGCGGAGGCTCTGCGACGCGGCGGCTGTGTGTCCGCCGCCCTCGCCATGGAGCGGGCGGCGGAGCTCAGCCCGGACCCTGAGGGCCGGGCACGACGGCTGGTCATCGCGGCCGACTACGCCACCACCACGGGGCAGGCCACATGGGTGCGTGACCTCGCGACCCGGGCATCGGCCGCCACGTCCGACCCGACGTTGCGGGCGCAGGCGAACCGGGCGATCGGGTGGGCGCTCGCCTGGACCAGACATCAGGCCGAGGCGCTCAGGGCGCTCGTCACGCTCGGCGAGGAGACGGCGGCGTGGGCCCCGCTCATCGCCTGGAGCACCCTGGGGCCGGCGGCGACCGTCGCCTACCACTTGGGAGCGCCTGCCGGACGGACCGCGGTGCGTGAGGTGATGGACCGGCTTTCCCCGCGGGAGGGCGCGATTCACCCCGGTGCCCCGGACTGGGCGGACGCCGTCCGGCTGTTCACGCACGCGGCGACCAGCCCCTACCAGGGGCGGGCGGCGGCCTTGGCCGACATTCGCCGGATCACCGAACACGGGCTCGACATTCCCGGTCTGTCGACGGCGGGCCCGGCCGCCTGGGTGCTCGACGAGTCGGATCTGGCGGTGCGCATTCTCCGGGAGGCGCGCGAGAGGCTCCGCGAACCCGGCATCCGGAGTGCCCGGGGCGCCATGGTGATCGAGCTCTCGGAGGCGCGTGAGAGGCTCCGCAAACCCGGCGTCCAGGGTGCCGGCGGAGCCATGATGATGGGGCTCGCCTGGGCCTGCCTCGACACCGCCCGATGGGACGAGGCGCTGGACGCGTGCGCGGAGGCGTCCGAACTGGCCGCGGCCCACGAGATGGAGATCGTCGCCGCGGGGGTCAGCCTCACCGCCGCCACACTGGCGGCTCTTCGCGGCGACACGCTCCGCGCGCGCGACCTCGCCGCCACGGCGGTCGCCGCCGTGGATCCGGCCGACGTCCCGTTCATCGCGGCGCGGGAACGCCGGGTGACGGGGCTGATCGCGCTGATCGAGGGACGCTTCGAGGCGGCCTACACCATCCTCCGCCAGGTGCTCGGCGACGACGGCGTCCCACTTCACTACCACGCCTCATATTTCGCGCTGGTGGACTTCGCCTCCGCCGCGGTCCGTACGGGCCAAGTCGACGAGTGCGGAGCGATCGTGGAACACGCGGTGAGCCAGGTGGACGGGGACATGTCGCCGCGTCTCGAGCAGTTGGTCGCGCACGCGCGCGCGTTGTTGTCCGGACCCGATCAGGCCGTGGAGCACTACACCCGCGCGCTCGCCGACCCGGCGGGTGAGCAGTGGCCCTTCGAACGAGCTTCTCTGCGGCTGGACTACGCCGAATGGCTGCGGCGACGGCGGCGGATCAACGAGGCCAAACCTCTGCTGATCTCAGCCGTGGAGGTGTTCCGGCGCATCGGAGCGAAGCCGTACGCGCAACGGGCCGAAACCGAGCTCCGCGCCTCCGGAGTCACCCTCCCCGGAGCCGCCGCGTCAGACGGCCTGGCGCAGCTCACCCCGCAACAACGCGAGATCGTCCGCCTCGCCGCCCAGGGACTGACCAACCGCGAGATCGCCGAACGGCTCAGCCTCTCGCCCCGGACCGTCGGCTCCCACCTCTATCGGTCCTTCCCCCTCCTCGGAGTCACCGCCCGCCACCAAATCCGCGACGTCCTCGGCTCCAGCGCCGGAAGATCGCCTTGACCTGCCGTTGATCGAGTACTCCAAGAGTTTCTACTCGACCTCGGTGTCCTCGGGGGCGCTCCTGGCCAGGGCGGCGAGAGTCGCCAGCGCGGTGGTGAGGGTGCCGAGTGGTGGTGTCGGCAGGGCGAGGCGGATGGCGTTGGGGGCGTGGGCCGTTACGACGGTGAAGGCGGCGCCAGGGGTTACCGCGATGCCGCGGCGGGCGGCGGCGGCTACGAAGGTGTCGGCGCGCCAGGGGGCGGGGAGGTGCCACCAGCAGTGGAAGGCGTGCGGGTCGGCGTTTACGGAGAAATCGGCGAGGTGTTCACGTACTAGTGCTTGGCGGGTGGCGGCGTCGTGGCGTTTGATCTCTTGGAGGGTGGTGACGGTGCCGTCGGTCAGCCATCGTGTCGCGGCTTCGACGGCGAAGCGCGGGGCGGTCCAGCCGCCTGAGCGCAGTGCCGAGGCGACCCGGTCGCCGATCGACGCCGGTGTCACCACGAAGCCGACGGTCAGGCCCGGTGCTACTCGCTTCGACAGGCTGTCGGTGACGATGACGTGTTCGGGCGCGAACGCGGCCAGCGGTGGGGGGTCACCGTGGAGGAAGGCGTAGATGCCGTCCTCGACGGCGTGGATGCCGAGGTCTCGGATAGTGGTGGCGATCTCGGCGCGCCGTCGTTCGGGCATGGTGACGCCGAGGGGGTTGTGGAGGGTCGGCTGGAGGTAGACGGCATGCAGCGGCCCGGCCGATCGGATGGCCTCCGGGAGCACACCGTGGTCGTCCATGGCGAGCGGGACCAGTGTGATGCCGAGGCGGGTGGCGATGCCCTTGACCAGCGGGTAGGTCAGTTCCTCGACGCCGAGGCGGCCACCGGCCGGGACGAGTGCCGCGAGCGCGGCGGCGATCGCCTGCCGGCCGTTGCCCGCGATCAGCAGGCGTGCGGGGTCGGGGGTCCAGCCCGGACGGGACAGCATCGTGGCCGCCGCCTCCCGTACCGCCGGCGTGCCTGCCGCGCCCATGGGGGCGAGCGCATCCGCCAGTACGTCGGGGCGCAGCATTCCGCCCAGGCTCTGCGCGAGGAGCGCGGGCTGCTCCGGGGGCATGGAGAAGATCAGCTCCAGGTCCACTCGCGCTCGGGCCGGCTCGGCGAGTGCGGGCTCGCTCGGCGGCGCGGCGGCGCGGATGAAGGTGCCGCGCCCGACCTCGCCGACCGCGAGGCCGCGGCGGATCAGCTCGCCGTACACCCTCGCCGCGGTGGAGCCGGCGATGCCGTGCCTGCGGGCGAACTGCCGCTGCGGCGGTAGGCGGTCCCCGGGCCTCAGCCGACCGGCGGCGATCTCCGCCGCGAGCACGTCCGCGATCCGCCGGAAGTCGTCCATCTCATCTCCGACCGACATTGCTCCGAGTGCAATTAGCTCTATTGCACCGAGATATTGCCCCCAATAGCATCGAGCCGTCAAGCCTGGCCGAACAGGAGAGGTTCACGGTGGACACTTTCATCACCGGGCAGATCGCCATCGCGTATGACGACCACAACCCCGAGGGCGCCGGGCCGCCGCTGGTGCTCGTCCACGGGCATCCATTCGACCGTTCGATGTGGGCGCCCCAGGTCGAGCATGTCGGCCGGGACGGGCACCGGGTGATCGTGCCGGATCTGCGCGGCTACGGCCACAGCACCGTCGTCCCGGGCAAGACGCCGCTTCAGACCTTCGCCCAGGACATCGCCGGCCTTCTCGACCACCTCGACGTCGCGGAGGTCGTCCTCGGCGGCCTGTCCATGGGTGGGCAGATCGTCATGGAGTTTCATCGCCTGTTCCCGGACCGGCTGCGCGGGCTGGTGCTCGCCGACACCGCCCCGCAGGCGGAGACCGAAGAGGGCAGGCGGGTCCGCAGCGCCACGGCCGACCGGCTGCTCCGGGAGGGGATGGGTGGCTACGCGGACGAGGTCCTGGCCAAGATGGTGGCGCCGGCCAACATCCGGCGGTTCCCCGCGGTGGCCGAGCATGTCCTCGGAATGATGCGGAGAACGTCCCCAGAGGGCGCGGCCGCCGCGTTGCGCGGCCGCGCCGAGCGTCCCGACTACATGGCGTCACTGGCGCGCGTCCGCGTGCCCACGCTCATCGTCGTCGGCAGCGATGACGAGTTCACCCCGGTCGGTGACGCCCGGCTCATGCACGAGGTCATCCCAGGCTCCACGCTCGTCGTCATCGAGGACACCGCGCACATGCCCAACCTCGAACGGCCGGCCGAGTTTAACGTCGCGCTGAGCAAGTTCCTCGACTCGATCCCCCAAATGCGATGAGCCCCATGACCATGACCTCGTTCGTCCAGTCGCTCGCCTAGTCCCGCTCGACCCTTCGTAGTCCTCGCTCGGGCGTCCAGGACTCGATGACGAGTTTGGTGGCTTCGGCGTCGAGGCCGGTGATGACGACCTCGGTGATGTCGGCGACGAACATCTGGCCGGCCGGTTGCTCGTTCGCCTCGTCCGTGGCGACCGGGCCGGCGGGGATGGCTCGGCCGGCGATCTTCGCCTCGCCTGGCCAGTCCCGCTCCTTGCCCTCCTCGGGGTGGAAGGTCGGGCCGTGCAGGGCGAAGCGGGGGTCCCGCTCGAGGTCCGCGCCCTTGCGTGCGCCGGTCATGGAACCGAAGCGGAGATCGCCGTCGGTGAACTCGCATTCGATGCCCGAGACGCGTGGCGAGCCGTCGGCGCGCAGGGTCGCGATCGTCTTGTGGCGGCCGGCGTCGAACAGCCGCCGCACCCGCCCGGCGAACTCTGGTTCCGCCTGCTCGATCGCATTCCACGCTGGCACGGCCGCAGCGTACTCGGGCGTCCGACCGGTGTAAAGCGAACACGCAGGAGGGCATCTCGTTGACCGTCCCCCTCGGGAGCCGCCGCAGAGGCATCCGATGTATGCGCAGCATGGGTCGCGGTCGATCCAGGGCATGACCTGCTAAGTCGACGGTGAGCCTTGGTGCTCCTTCCTGACAACCCCGATTTCGTACTTGACAGATCGGATGTTTCGGGGGATCAATCAGTGCACGGAATCCGTCAGGTTCGTAGCGGCCTGTAGCGGCGCGCATGCGGCGGCGAACTGATCGCGTCCAGACACCGGAGGGGACTCCATGCGGTCGACATCCCTGCGAGCGGCTCTGACCCTGCTCGTCGCGCTGACGGCGACGATGATCCTGCCGCCGTCGTCAGCGGCCGCCGCGCCTGGCGACAACTACGTCGCCGATGACGCGCTGAGCTCACCGCGCACCCGCTGGTTCGACGAGGCGCGCTTCGGAATGTTCCTCCATTTCGGCGCGTACTCCGCTTTCAGGGGCCAATACGGAACCTGCCGCGACGCCGAGTGGATCAAACGGCAGTGCAACATCCCGTGGAGCGAATACGAGGCGAAGGCCGCCACCTTCAACCCCGCATCGTTCGACGCCAACGCCATCGTGCAGCTGGCCAAACAGGCCGGTCAGAAGTACATCGTCATCACCGCGAAGCACCACGACGGATTCGCCATGTGGCCCACCGGCGTCAACCGGTGGAACCTCCGCGACCATTCCGGCTTCTCCCGCGACATCCTGCGCGAGCTCAAGACCGCCGCGACCGCCAACGGCGTGAAGCTCGGCTTCTACTACTCGATCTGGGACTGGCACGACCCGGACTTCGTCACGAACTTCCCGGCCTACGTCACCAAGATGAAGGCGCAGCTCCGGGAGCTGGTGATCGGCTACGACCCCGCGGTGCTCTGGTTCGACGGCGAATGGACCGAGACCAACCCCGCCAATCCGTGGACGGCACAGAACGGCGAGGATCTGGAACGGTTCGTCCGAGGTATCGCGCCACAGATCGTCATCAACAACCGAGTGGTCAAGCGCCGCCCCGTCGACGGTGACTTCGGCACCCCCGAGCAGTCGCTCGCCGGTTCCCCGCCGTCGATCCAGCTGCAGGAGTCCTGCATGACGATCAACAACACGTGGGGGTACGCGGCCTGGGACACCGGCTTCAAGACAGCGACCACGATGGTGCGCGACCTGGCGACCCTGACGAGCAACGGCGCCAACTTCCTGCTCAACATCGGCCCCACCGACACAGGGGCGGTCACCGCCGGGCAGGCCGATCCCCTGCGCGGCATCGGGACGTGGATGGCCGCCAACGGGGCGGCCATCACCGGCGCGGGCCACACGGGCCTGGTCACCCAGCCGGCCTGGGGCCGCGTCACGCGCAAGGGCAGCAAGCTCTACCTGATCGTCAATGCCTGGGCCGGCACCCTGCACCTCGGCCGGCGCGCGCCCTTCACGGTCACGGGCGCGCGCGTGCTCGGCGACACCTCACCCGTGAGCGTGCGAGCCGCCGGTGACGGCTACGACTTCCTGCCCACCGGCGGCGCCACCAACGCCATCGCCACCGTCATCGAGGCCGACATCACCACCCCCGCGCCTACGGCGGCGGGCAGCGGTTCCGGGCTCAAGGCGGAATTCTGGAACAACACCACTTTCACCGGCACCCCAGCGGTCACCCGGACGGATCCGACCGTCAACTACGCCTGGCGTTTCAGCGGTTCCCCGGCCCCGGCGATCGGCGCCGACAGCTTCTCCGGCCGCTGGACCGGTTCGATCGAGCCGCGGTACTCCGAGCGCTACACCTTCACCACCGCCTCCGACGACACCGTCCGGCTGTGGATCGACGGACAGCTCGTCATCGACAACACCACCCCGCACACGGCGGCCGTCGATCAAGGCAGTGTGACCCTCGTCGCCGGCCGCCGTTACGACATCCGGCTCGAACAGACCGAACGCGGCAGCGAGGCGTTCATGAAGCTCGCCTGGGCCGGCCCCAGCACACCGGCTCAGATCGTGCCGCAGTCGCAGTTGTATCCCACCGCCGGCACGACCCGGCGGTTCAACGACGACGCGGCGGCCTACGGCACCGGCTGGGCGACCAGCAGCGCCCGCGGGCTCGGTGACTACAACGACGACGTGCGATACACGACCACCAACGGCGCGTCGTTCACCTACACCTTCACCGGCACCGGCATCGACTACCTGTCGGAACGCCATTCCGACCAGGGGCTCGTGGACGTGTACCTCGACGGTGTGCTCCGCGCCACCGTCGACACCGCCGCCGGCGCCCGCCTGACCCAGCAGGTCGTCTACAGCGCCCGAGGGCTGCCGCAGGGAACGCACACCCTGCGCGGCGTCAAACGATCGGGCACCTACATGCTCGTCGACCGTTTCGACGTCACCCTCTAGCCGCACCCGGCACCGGGCTGGGACACGCGGGAGAAAGGCACGCGAATACCGGCACGGCGGCTGAGCACAGCAGGATGTGCGCATGACTTCAGCCCGCCGTGCCTTCTGGGAACAGCACGCCTGCCTGCCCCTCACCCTCGACGCCGACGTCAGCGACGTCCTGCGCTACCGCCGTCCCGGCGGGGCCTACGTGTGTGTCAACGTCGGCTACGCGCCGCATTCCCGTGAGGATTCGCTCTCCTACATCGACCACTTCACCCGCGCGATCGAGGCCCACCCGGACCTGGAGCTCGCCACGACCGTCGGTGAGATCGACGCGGCGGTACCGGACGACCGGATCGTGGTGGCGTTCGACCTGGAGGACTCGGGCCCGCTGGCGGGTGACCTCGGCATGGTGCGGACCTTCTACGACCTGGGGGTGAAGTCGCTGCTGCCGAGCTACAACAACGGCAACGCCGCCGGAGGCGGCTGTCTCGACGCCGTCGACACGGGGCTGACGGCCTACGGCCGGGAGCTGGTCCGGCACATGAACGAGGTCGGCATGCTGGTCGACGGGTCGCACTGCGGCACCCGCACCGGGCTGGATCTCTCGGAGGCCTCCGAGCAGCCGATGATCTACTCGCATTCGGCGATGCGCGGGTTGTGGGACCACGCCCGCAACATCACCGACGAGCAGGCCCGCGAGTGCGCCGCGACCGGCGGCGTCATCGGCATCCCCGGCGTGGGCATCTTCCTCGGGCCCAACACCGCGACCCTGGACGCCTTCGTCGCCCACATCGACTACGCCGTCGAGCTGGTGGGTCCCGAGCACGTCGGAATCGGCAGCGACTACTCCTTCGACGCCGAGGACGTGATGGCGGAGCTGGAGGACAACCCGGAACTCTTCCCCGAGGAGTACACCCGCTGGGGCGTGATCCAGTTCGTCGAGCCGGAGACGACGCTGCTGATCGAGCGTGAGCTGGTAGGGCGCGGCTATCCGGAGGAGGCGGTGCGCGGCATCCTGGGCGGCAACTTCCGGCGGGTGGCGGCCCAGGTCTGGAGGTAAGCGGTTGGCCGATCGCACAACCTCGACCGGCTCAGGTTGTGCGATCGGCTGAGTACGGCGGGCTGGATCACGACCTAGCCTCAGCACATGATGTCGCCGGAAAGCGTGCAGGACTGGCTTGACGAGTGCTTCGCCGAGATCGTGACCCGACGCGAAGTACCGGGCGCCTCGGTCGCCGTGCTGACCCAGGACCGGGTGATCACCGCCGCCGCCGGGGTGCTCAGCACGGCCACCGGGGTCGAGGCGACCACCGACTCGGTCTTCCAGATCGGGTCGATCACCAAGTTGTGGACCAGCGCCCTGGTGATGCAGCTCGTCGACGACGGCGTGATCGACCTGGACGCGCCCCTGCGCACCTACCTGCCCGGCTTCACGGTCGGCGACGCGGCCGCGTCCGCGGCGATCACCACCCGCCAGTTGCTCTGCCACGTCGCGGGCTTCGAGGGCGACATCTTCACCGACACCGGCCGGGGCTCGGACGCCGTCGAGCGGTACCTCGCCTCGATCCGCGACATCCCGCAGCTCTTCGAGCCGGGGGAGGTGTTCTCGTACAACAACACCGGGTTCGTGGTGCTCGGCCGCCTGGTCGAGGTGCTGCGCGGGAAGCCGTTCGACGAGGTGCTGGTCGAGCGGCTGGCCGCGCCGCTCGGCCTCACGCACGTCTCGCCGAGCCCCTACGAGGCGATTCTGCACCGGGCTGCCGTCGGGCACGTGCCGGGCGAGGACGGCACGCCGGTGTCCGCCCCGACGTGGGCGCTGGCCAGGTCGAACGCGCCCGCCGGTTCGATGCTCGCGATGACCGCGCGCGACCTGCTCGGCTTCGTCGCGATGCATCTGGCGGACGGCTCCGGCGTGCTCAGACCGGGCACGGTGGCGGCCATGTGGCAACCGCAGGTGAAGGTGCCGCGGCTCGGCACCATGGGCGACTCGTGGGGGCTGGGCTGGGAGATGTCGGAGCACGACGGCCGCGCCGTCGTCGGGCACGACGGCGGGACCATCGGCCAGGCGGCCTTCCTGCGGGTCGTGCCGGACCACGGTGTGGCGATCGCGCTGCTGACCAACGGCGGCGACGTCTTCGGGATCTTCGACGACGTCCTGGCGTACCTGCTCAAGGAGCTCACCGGCATCGCGTTGCCGGGGCGGCCGGCGCCGCGAGCCGAGCCTGAGGCGATCGACCCCACGCCCTACCTGGGCCGGTACGCCGACACGATCACCGACATCACCGTCAGCCAGGACGCCGACGGCGCCATCTGGCTCGACCGGGTGCCCAAGGGCGTCATCGCCGAGATCGGCGAGAAGCCCCTGCGTCTCCGGCTGGTGCACTTCGACGGCGACTCGCTGATCTCCGCCGAGCCCTTCCGCGGCATCCACCCCCTCTTCGCCTTCATCGGGCGCGACGAGACGGGCCTCGCGAAATACGTCCACTACGGCCGTGTGGTCGCCCGTACCAGAAAAGGAACCGTATGAGTCCCATACGCACGGGGGCCCTCGGGGCCCTCGCCCTGATCACCCTGATCGGCACGGCCGGCTGCGGCGGTGGCGGCGGCGATGACGGTGGCGGTGGCGGCGGTGAGGCATCCCCGGCCAAGACCTTCACGCTGGACCTCCCGGCGGACCCGGGCGCCCTCGACCCGCAGGGTTCGGCGGTGAGCGCCCTGTTCGGCATGACGCAGTTCGCCTACGACAACCTGGTGGCCGTCGCCGAGGACGGCACGATCCTGCCGCACCTGGCCAGCGCGTGGACCGTCGACGGCACCACCCTCACCTTCGACATCAAGAGCGGCGTCACCTGCGCCGACGGCACCCCGTTCACGGCGAAGACGGTGGTCGACAACATCGCCTACGTGGAGGACCCGAAGAACAAGAGCCCGTTCCTCGGCGTATTCATCCCGGCCGGCGCCACCGCCTCCGCGTCGGGCTCGACGGTCACCGTCAAGCTGGCCGCGCCCGCGCCGTTCGCGCTGAACTCGTTCTCGAACCTGCCGATGGTCTGCGACGCCGGCATGAAGAACCGGGCGAGCCTCAAGGCCGCCACGAACGGCACCGGCCCCTACGTGCTCACCGAGGCCGTTCCGTCCGACCGCTACACCTACCAGTTGCGCGAGGGCTACACCTGGGGTCCCGGCGGCGCCACCACGGCCGAGAAGGGAATGCCGGCCAAGGTGGTCGTCAAGATCGTCGCGAACGAGACCACCGCCGCCAACGAGCTGCTCGCGGGCACGGTCAACGCGGTCCAGATCACCGGCTCCGACGCCGCCCGCCTCGCGGGGGCGGGCCTGAAGTTCGTCGGCACGCAGGCGCTGATCGGCCAGCAGTGGTACAACCACGCCAAAGGCCACGCCACCTCCGACCCGGCCGTGCGGATGGCGCTGACCCAGGCGCTCGACCTCAAGCAGCTCCAGGTCGCCCTCACCTCCGGCAAGGGCGCCCCCGCGACCCAGCTCGCCGCGCTCGAACCGACCGGCTGCGCCGGCGACTCCGTCACCGGCCACCTGCCGGCCTTCGACGCCACCGCCGCCGGGGCCACCCTGGATGCCGCCGGCTGGACGAAGGGCGCGGACGGCGTGCGCGCCAAGGACGGGAAGCCGCTCTCGGCCTCCTTCATCTACGACGGCGCGCTCAGCAGCGGCGGAAGCGCCGCCGCCGAGCTGGCCGCGGCGGCCTGGAAGGCGATCGGCGTCGACGTCACGGCCACCCAGCAGAACCAGACACAGCTCTCCGGCGCGCTCTTCGGCACCGGCGACTGGGACATCGCCTGGGCGCCCGTCAACGTCAGCACTCCCGACCAGATCATGCCGTTCGTCTCCGGCCCGGCCACGCCGAAGGGCACCAACTTCGCCGCCATCGACAACGACGGCTACCTCGCCGCCGCCACCAAGGCGATGGGCGCCACCGGCGCCGACGGGTGCAAGGACTGGTTCGCCGCCGAGCAGGCGCTCTACGAGTCCGCGGACCTGGTGCCGTTCGCCAACAACGTCATCCCGACCTTCCTCAAGGGCGCGGAGCTGTCCATCGTCGGCAGCATCGTCCCCACCAGCATCCGGATGCTCGGTTAGGGATGAAGAACCCGACAGGCAGCCGGTGGCCGCGCTTCGCGCTCCGGCGCGGGGGGCGGCTGCTGGGGTCGCTCTGGGTGCTCGTGACCGCCTCGTTCCTGATGATCCACCTGGTCCCGGGCGATCCGGTACGCGCGGCGCTCGGCCCGACCGCCCCGGCGGACCTGGTGCTGGCCCACAAACAGGAGCTCGGTCTGCTGGACCCGCTCTGGCGGCAGTACGCCGACTTCTTGAGCCGCCTGCTCAGCGGAGAACTGGGTGTGTCGATCTCCAGCCGGCTCCCGGTGGGCGAGACGATCGCCCATCGGCTGCCCGCCACGGCCCAGCTCGCCGTGGCCGCGTTCCTGCTCGCGGTGGCCGTCGCGGTGCCCGTCGGCGTGGTGATGGCGGTGCTCACCCGCCGGGGGAGAGGGCGGCGCGCGGAGCTGGCGTTCACCGGCACCAGCGTCGTGGTCGGCGCGATCCCCGACTTCCTGCTGGGCGTCGGGCTCGTCTACCTGCTGGCGGTGCAGATGCACGTGTTCCCGGTGGCGGGGCTCGACGGGCCCCGCTCCTACGTGCTGCCGGTGCTCGCGCTGGCGATCGGTCCGGCCGCGGTGCTGTCGCGCATCGTCCGGGTGGAGATGCTCGCGGTGATGGAGGCCGACTACATCCGCACCGCGCGGGCCAAGCGGCTCACTCCGCTGCGGGTGCACGTCGTGCACGCGCTGCCGAACGCGGTGACGGCGACCCTGACGATCGGGGGGCTGCTGCTGAGTTCGCTGGTGGCCGGGACGGTGCTGGTGGAGAACGTGTTCGCCTGGCCGGGGCTCGGCTCCTCGATCGTCTCCTCGATCGTCGCGAAGGACTATCCGCTGGTCCAGGGCACCATCCTGGTCTACGGCGTCGGCGTACTCCTGATCAACACCCTCGTCGACGTGGTGCTCGCGCTGCTCGACCCCCGTTCGGCGATCGGAGAAAGCTGATGCGGGCTCTGACGAGGCCCGTCGGCGTCGCCGGGTTGGGGCTGCTGGCCCTCGTGCTGTTCGTCGCCGCGTTCGGGCCCGTCCTGTGGGGTGCGCGGGCCACGCTCGTCGACACCGGCAACCTGCTGGCGGGGCCGTCGGCCGAGCACTGGATCGGCACCGACAACCTCGGCCGGGACCTGTTCGCCCGGGTGCTGGTGGCCGCCCGGCTCTCGATCGTGCTGGCATTGGCGGCGACGGCGATCAGCCTGGTGCTGGGCATCGTCCTCGGGGCCGCGCCGATGCTGGCCGGGCGGCGGCTGGGCCGTCTCGTCACCTCGGCCGTCAACGTGCTGGTGGCCTTCCCCGGCCTGCTGCTCGTGCTCTTCTTCGCCGTCGTCTTCGGCGTCGGCGCCCGGGGGGCCGCGCTCGCGGTGGGCCTGGCCGGGGCGCCCGCGTTCGCCCGGTTGTGTCACACGCTCGTCGCCGCCGTCTCCGAGCGGGACTACATCGCGGCGGCGCGCATCGCCGGGGTGAGCAGGGTGCGGGTGCTGCTGCGGCACGTGCTGCCGAACATCGCCGGGCCGCTCATCGTGAACGCGACGATGGCGGCCGGTGGGGTGCTGCTCGCCTTCGCCGGGCTCTCCTTCCTGGGACTGGGCGTGCAGGCGCCCTCCTACGACTGGGGCAAGCTCATGCAGGACGGGCTGAACGGCATCTACGTCCACCCGCTCGCCGCACTCGGCCCCGGCATCGCCGTCGTGCTCGCCGGGCTCGCGTTCAACCTCACCGGTGAGGCCTTCGCGGCGGCGCCCAGCAGGACGCGCTCCCTCGGAGAGGCCCGCGGACCGTCGGCCGTCACGGCTCCCGTTCCAGGCACGATCCTGTCCGTGGACGACCTGCGGGTGACGATCCCCGGACCGGCCGGCCCGATCCGGGCGGTGCGGGGGATCACGTTCACCGTCGGGGACGGCGAGGCCGTCGGGGTGGTCGGCGAGTCCGGCTCGGGCAAGTCGGTGACGGCGCTGGCGGTGGCCGGGCTCCTCGAGCCGCCGGTACGCGTCGACGCGAATCACCTGGTCGTCGCGGGGGAGAACCTCATGGCCGCCGGAGCTCATCGGCGCCTGGGCACCTCGCTGGCGGTCGTGTTCCAGGATCCGATGACGTCCTTCAACCCGGCGCATCGGGTCGGGCCGCAACTGGCCGAGGTGAGCCGTTTCCACCAAGGGATGGGCCGGAAGGCGGCCTTCGCCAAGGCGGTCGACAGGTTGCGCGCCGTGCGGATCGGCGAGCCCGGACGGCGCGCCCGGCAGTACCCTTTCGAGTTCTCCGGCGGCATGCGGCAGCGGGCGATGATCGGTATGGGTCTCATGGGAGACCCCCGGCTCATCGTCGCCGACGAGCCGACCACCGCCCTCGACGTCACCGTCCAGCGGCAGGTCCTGGAACTGCTCGCCGAGGTGCGCCGCGACACCGGCGCCGCCCTGCTGCTCATCAGCCACGACGTCTCGGTCGTGATGGACGTGTGCGACCGGGTGCTGGTCATGTACGCGGGCCGCGTCGTCGAGGAGCTGCCCGCCAAAGACCTGCGCACGCTCGCGCGGCATCCGTACACGCGGGCGCTCGTCGCGGCCGTACCGGACATGGAGACCGACCTGAACCGGCCACTCGCCGTCATCCCCGGGTTGCCCGTCGACCCCGCGCACACCCCGGCCGGGTGCGCCTTCGCGCCCCGCTGCCCGCTCGCCGACGACCACTGCCGCGCGGTCGCGCCCGCGCTCCTGGCCGGCGTGGCGTGCCACAAGAGCGAGGAGGCCGGCGGGTGAGCGTGCTCAGCTACCAGGAAGTCTCTGTGCGGTACGGCGCGCACACCGTGCTGGACAACGTCAGCCTGGAGGTGGCCGCGGGTCAGACCGTCGGCCTGGTCGGCGAGTCGGGCTGCGGGAAGTCGACCCTCGCGCGGGCCGCCGTCGGCCTGGCACCCGTGACGGACGGGCGGATCCTGCTCGACGGCAGGCCGGTCCCGAGCCGGGGCCGCCGCCCGGTGCAGATGGTCTTCCAGGATCCGTACTCCTCCCTCGACCCCCGCATGACCGTGGGGGAGAGCATCGCGGAGGCCATGCCGGACCGCCTCGGCAGGAAGGCCCGGCAGGCGGAGATCGCCCGGCTCCTCGCCCTGGTCCACCTCGACGCGGCCCGGGCCGCAGACCTCCCGGGAAGGCTCTCCGGCGGGCAGCGTCAGCGGGTCGCGCTGGCCCGCGCGCTCGCCGCCCGGCCGCAGGTGATCCTCGCCGACGAGATCACCTCCGCGCTGGACGTGTCCGTGCAGGGCGCCGTGCTCAACCTCATCCGGGACATGCGCCGCGACCTGGGCCTGTCCATGTTGTTCATCTCCCACAACCTCGCCGTCGTCCGGTACGTCGCCGACCACGTGGCGGTGCTCCACGCCGGGCAGATCGTCGAATACGGCCCCACGGCCATGGTGCTCGGCGCGCCGCAGCACGACTACACCCGCCATCTCCTCGCCGCCGTATCCCTGAAGGAGCAGACGTGACCACCATCGACCAGGCCCACTGGCAGGACCGCCTCGACGAACTCGCCGCCAAGCACGGCGTCCCCGGCGCCCAGCTCGGCATCCTCCGAATCGGCGAGAACGACGAACTCCTCACGCTCGCCACCGGGGTGCTGCACGCCGGCACCGGCCAGCCCGCCACCACCGACTCCGTCTGGCAGATCGGCTCGATCTCCAAGGTGTGGACCGCGACCGTCATCATGCAACTCGTCGACGAAGGCGCCTTCACCCTGCGCTCCCCGGTCGCCGAGATCTTGCCGGAGTTCCGGCTACGCGACCCGGAGACCACCGCCGCCGTCACCGTCTGGCACCTGCTGACCCACACCAGCGGCATCGACGGCGACCTGTTCACCGACACCGGGCGGGGCGACGACGCCCTGGAGAAGTACGTCGCCCTGCTGGCCGACTCCCCGCTGAACCACCCGATCGGCGCCACCTGGTCCTACTGCAACGCGGGCTACTCCGTGCTCGGCCGCATCATCGAGGTCGCCACCGGCCGGACCTGGGACCAGGCGATCAAGGAGAAGCTCTTCACGCCGCTCGGCCTGACCCACTCCACGACCCTGCCCGAGGACGCGATGGTCTTCGCCCACGCGATGGGCCACGTCAAGGGCGGCGCCGAACCCGTGGTCGCGCCGGTGTGGGGGCTGCCCCGCGCGGTCGGCCCGGCCGGGCTGATCACGGCGACCGTCACCGACGTGCTCGCCTTCGCCCGGATGCACCTGCTCGGCGGGGTCGCGTCCGACGGCACCCGCGTCCTGTCGCAGGAGAGCGCCACGGCGATGTCGGAGTACCAGACCGACTGCCCCGAGAAGCGCCTGCTCGGTGACTCGTGGGGGCTGGGCTGGTTCCGCTGCGACTGGCACGGCCACCGCGCCTACGGCCACGACGGCAACACCATCGGCCAGGCGGCGTTCCTGCGCGTGCTGCCCGAGGCCGGCGTCGCGGTCGCGCTCAACACCAACGGCGGCAACACCCACGACCTCTACGTCGACCTCTACGACGAGATCTTCTCCGAGCTCACCGGTGTGCGGCTGCCCGAGCCGTTCGAGCCCCCGGCCGAGCCGGTCACCGGCGATCTGACCCCGTACGCCGGCACGTACGAGCGCGAGTCGATCCGCATGGAGGTGTTCGACGAGGACGGCAAGCCGACCCTGCGCGTCACGGCGACGGGCCCGCTGGCCGAGCTGGAGGCGGATCCCGTCCAGACGTACGAGATGACCCTGGTCGAGCCGGCCCTGTACGCGGTCCGGCCCGACGGCATGGAGTTGTGGATGCCGGTGACCTTCTACTCGCTGCCCACCGGCGAGGACTACGTCCACTTCGGCGCCCGCGCGACCCCGAAGAGACTCGGCTGACCGTGCCCCTCAGCATCGAGACGCTCGACCTGGCGGCGCAGAACGCGGGCGAACGGGCCCGGAAGGCGGGCGTGGAGATCAGGGAACTCCGGGAACTGCCCGAAGCCCACGCCATGATCGAGCTGCTCCTGCGGATCTGGGGCCGCCCGCTGATCACGGTGGAGTTCCTCCGGGCCCTGACCAAGGCGGGCAACTACGCCGCCGGCGCCTACGAGGGAGACCGGCTCGTCGGCGTCTGCATCGGCTTCCACGAGGAACCGGCGGCCCGCACCCTGCACAGTCACGTCGCCGGGGTCGCGCCTGGCCTGGCGGGCCGCGGTGTCGGCACGGCGCTCAAGCTGCATCAGCGCGCCTGGGCCCTCACCCGCGACATCCCCACGATCGAGTGGACCTTCGACCCGCTGGTGAGCCGCAACGCCTACTTCAACATCGTCAGACTGGGGGCGCTCCCGGTGGAGTACCTCACCAACTTCTACGGCGCGATGCACGACGCCATCAACGGCGCCGACGAGACCGACCGCCTGCTGGTGCGCTGGAGCCTGCTGTCCCCGAGGGTCGTCGCCGCCTGCTCGGGAACGCCGTTCGAGCGCCCGGCCGGCGGCCCGTCGAGCCGCCGGGTCGCGGCTCCGGCCGACATCGAGGCCCTGCGCGCCGGCGACGTCGCCGCCGCCGTGGCCTGGCGCCGCCGGCTCCGCGACGAACTGGCGCCGCTGATGGCCTCCGGAGGTCGCGTCGTCGACTTCGACCGCGACCTCGGCTACCTCGTCGACCTGGAGAACTCATGAAATTGCGCGGAATCGAACTGCGCCGTGTCTCGATGCCGCTCGTGTCGCCGTTCCGGACCTCGTTCGGCACCCAGACCGAGCGCGACATCCTGCTGGTCAAGGTGGTGACCGCCGACGCCGAAGGCTGGGGCGAATGCGTCGCGCCGGCGGACCCGCTCTATTCGGCCGAATACGTCGACTCGCAGCAGGATGTGCTGCGCCGCTTCCTGCTGCCGAAACTGGCCTCGCCCGAGGGGGCGGCCGCGATCGCGCGCTCGGGCGCCGCCTCCGTCGCGGGCCTGCTGCACGCGTTCAAGGGGCACCGCATGGCCAAGGCCGCGGTGGAGATGGCGATCCTCGACGCGGAACTGCGCGCGCTCGGCCGCTCGTTCGGCCGCGAACTCGGCGCCGTCGCCGGCCGCGTGCCGAGCGGCGTCTCCGTCGGCATCCACGACTCGATCCCCGAGTTGCTGTCCGCCGTCCAGGGCTATCTGGACGAGGGGTACGCCCGCATCAAACTGAAGATCGAACCGGGCTGGGACCTGGCCCCGGTGGCCGCCGTCCGCGAACGTTTCGGCGCCGGCGTGCTCCTCCAGGTCGACGCCAACACCGCCTACACCCTGCGCGACGCACGTCACCTGGCCAAGCTCGACGCGTTCGACCTGCTCCTGATCGAGCAGCCACTGGAGGAGGAGGACATCCTCGGGCACGCCGCCCTGGCGCGGCGACTGGAGACGCCGATCTGCCTCGACGAATCCGTCGTGTCCGCGCAGACCGCCGCCGCGGCGATCACGCTCGGCGCCTGCCAGATCATCAACATCAAGCCCGGCCGGGTCGGCGGATACCTGGAGGCCAGGAAGATCCACGACCTGGCCGCCGCCCACGGGATCGCGGTCTGGTGCGGCGGCATGGTGGAGACGGGCCTCGGCCGCGCCGCCAACATCGCGCTGGCCGCTCTGCCCGGCTTCACGCTGCCCGGCGACGTCTCGGCTTCGGACCGCTTCTACCGCACGGACATCACCGAGCCCATCGTCCTGGCGGACGGCCACGTCGCGGTGCCCACCGGCCCCGGCCTGGGCGTCACCCCCATCCCCGAGCTGCTGGAGAGGGTGACGACGTCGACGGAGTGGATCGCTCTCTGACGTGCGCGCCTATACTGCCGGCGTGAGTCAGCGACCGCGCGCCAGCCTCGGCCGGGTCCTCGACGACCTGGGCTCCACCCTCCTCGAACTCGTCGCCGGTGACGTCGACCACCCGGAGGGCATCAGCGCCCTCGTCATCTTCGACCCCCTCGACGAACCCGTGCTCGCACCGCGCTCGCTGGTCCTGGGCGTCGGCGTCGATCCGGCCGCCGGCGCCCTGCCTCCGCTGCTGCGCTCACTCGGTGCCCACGACACCGTGGGTCTTGTGGTCAGGGCCCCGGTCGCGCTGACCCCGGAGGTGCGGGCGGCGGTCCAGGAGAGCGGCGTGGCTCTGATCGGCCTGCGCCGGGGTGCCACGTGGACGCAGCTCACCGCCCTCATCCGCGTGATGCTCGCCGAAGGCGACATCGGGGTCACCGGCCACGAGTCGCTCGGCGGTCTCCCGTCCGGCGACCTCTTCGCGGTGGCCAACGCCGTGGCCGCCCTCCTCGACGCCCCCATCACCATCGAGGACCGCAGCTCCCGCGTCCTCGCCTTCTCCGGCCGCCAGGACGAAGCCGACCCCTCCCGCGTGGAGACCGTCATCGGCCGCCAGGTGCCCGAGCGGTACGCCACCCGGCTGACCGAACTGGGCGTCTTCCGCGACCTCTACCGCTACCAGGGCCCGGTCGTCGTCAGCCCCCAGGACCTCGGGCCAGACGACGCCATCACGGTGCAACGCGTCGCCATCGCGGTCCGCGCCGGCGACGAGGTCCTCGGCTCGATCTGGGCCGCCATGGACGGCGAGGTCGACGGCGAACGGACCCAGGCCCTGCTCGACGCCTCGAAACTGGTCGCGCTGCACCTGCTGCGGCTCCGGGCCGGCGCCGACGTCCAGCGCCGGCTGCGCACCGACCTGATCGCCACGGTCCTGGAAGGCGGCGCCGGAGCACGAGACGCGCTCGCCCGCCTCGGCCTGTCCGCCCGCCGCCTCGTCATCGTCAGCGCGGGCCTGCTGGCCGGGGACGATCACACGCACACCGACCTCGAACGACTCGCGGACGCGCTGTCGGTCCACCTGTCGGCGACGGTGCCGTCCAGCGCGGTGGCCGCCGTCGGCGGCACGGTCTACGGCCTGCTGCCGGTGGTCGTGACGACGGGCGGCCCCGAACAGCGGGCCGCCCGGCTGGCCGCCGACTTCGTCGACCGGGTGGACGGCAACCTGCACGCGATCGTGGCGGTCGCCCCGGCCGGATCGGACATCAGCGGCATCGTCCACGGGAAGGCCCAGGCCGACCGCGTGCTGCGGGTTATGCGCGAAGGCCACACCAGCCTCCGGGTGGCCCAGCTCGACGACGTCCAGACGCTCGCCCTGGTCCTGGAACTGCGGGACCTGGCCGCCGCCCGCGACGAGCGCCCCGGCGGTGCGATCGCCCGCCTGATGGAGTACGACGAACGCAACAACGCGGGCCTCATCGAATCCCTGGAAGCCTGGCTTGACGCCCTCGGCGACGTGGCCAAGGCGGCGGGCGACCTCTTCATCCACCCGAACACCCTGCGCTACCGGCTCAAACGCGTCACCGAGGTCGGCGAGATCGACCTGACCGACCCGGAGCAACGGTTCGCGGCGATGCTGCAACTCCGCATCCTGGCCCCCCGCTGAAGGCGTCCCGCCCCGACGCCGGAGGCCTCTCCGGGACCGGCAGGTCAGCGGTCGCGGAGGAATGCCGTGAGCGCCCGGTGGTACGGCATCACCGTCGTCAGGTCGGCGTACTCGTCCGGGCCGTGCTGGCCGTCGCCGCCGATGCCGAAGATGACCGCGTCCACTCCCCGCTCGTAGTAGAACCGTCCGTCGGCGGCGCCGTGTTTGCGCAGGAAGGGGGCGTCGTAGCCCTCTTCCCTCGCCGCCGCGCGCAGCGCGAGCACCTCGGGACGGTCGCGGTCGGCGTGGTGCGGCGGGTCGACGTGGTCGACGACAGGGGTGACGCCCGGCTCGCAGAAGCGCAGCAGATGCTCGGCGACCTGCTGCGTGGTCCGGCCGTCCAGGTCGCCGTCCTCCGACGGGAAGCGGATGTCCAGCCACGCCTCGGCCACGGCGGGGACCTGGTTGCGGGCGAGGTTCGGTGTCTCGACCCGCGCGAGGTTCACCGTCGTGCGCCAGACCTCCTCGGTGGCGACCGGATAATGGGCCAGCACGTTGCCGACGCTGCGCATCAGCTTGAGCAGGGCGTTGTCGCCGAGCCAGGGGTAGGCGCCGTGCGCGCCGTGCCCGGTGGCCCGCAGGTTCGCCACGACCATGCCCTTGGAGTCGGTCACCACCTGCAGCCTGCTCTGCTCGCCGATCACGACGAAGTCGCCGATGACGCCTTGCCGGAGCTGGTGCAGCGTGCCGTCGCGCCCCCCGACCTCCTCGTCGGTGACGAGCTGCAACGCGACCGGGTAGGGCAGGCGGGCGGCCGACTCGCGGAACACCCACGCCATCACCAGCGCCGACAGCTTCATGTCCTGGGCGCCTCTGGCGTACAGGCGATCGCCCTCGCGGCGGGGGACGAACTGGTCCGGCGACGCCGGGACCACGTCCAGGTGCGCGTTGAAGATCACCGGGAACCGCTGGCGCGCCGCTGAGGCGGGGTAGACCAGCGCGCTCGGCTTACCGCCCGACTCGAACCGCTCCACCGTGAAGCCGGGCCCGGTGAAGTCGAGCACAAGGTCCAGGGCCCGGTGCAGATCGGCGGGGCGGCCGGCCACCGAGGGGACGGCGAGCAACTCCTCGGCCAGGGGTACGAACCACTCGGGCACGGTCTCCATGGGCCCATGTTCGCCCGCCGCCGTCACCCGCGCCAGGGGCCAATCCCGGAAGCGCTCGCGGCCACCTGTCCCGGGCGTCGATCCGGTACGTGCCCGGCGCCGTCGCCCGCGAGCCGAAACCCATCCCACCGCCGGCACCGGCTCGCCGGATTGCCGCGCCGCCCGCTCGGCGTCAGCCGCTCGGCCGCCTGAAGTTCGTGCTGCGACCTGGCGTGGTGCGGTAGAACTCGGCTGCGGTGAAGGTGGCGGGGACGCCGAGTTCGGCGGCGGCCGCGGTGATCGCGGTGGCGCCGACGGCCAGGTCGGCTTGGCCGTCGGTGGTGAAGTACGACCTGATGAACGTCTCGTAGTGGGTCCGGGTCTCGTCTTCGGTGTGGCGGCCGAGGAACGTCTGCATGTACCGCACCGTGGTGGCGGGATCGTCGTGGATCAGGCGTAGGGCGCGCCGGTGGGCTCGTACGACGGCCTGGACCGCGGGGTCGTCCGGGGGGATGAAGCCGGGGTCGACGGCCACCCCCACGGTGGGGACCTGGAAGTGGTCGCCGATCCAGGCCGGCACCCGCCAGCCGTGCTCGGCGGCTATCGCCTCCGGTGCCATGGTGCTGCCGACCAGGGCGGCGTCGATCCCGCCGTCGCGCAGCCGGCGCAGGTCCATGCCGTAGTCGCCGGGCGGGCGGACGACGGTGTGGACGTCGCGGTCCGGGTCGAGGCCGGACCGGCGCAGCACGATCCGGGCGAAGCACCCGGGTGCGGTGTGGGGGGCGTGCATCGCCAGCCGCCGGCCGGCCATGTCGGCCAGGGAGCTCACGCAGGGGCGGGCGAGGAACCAGAACAGCGGGCGCTGCCGCTGTCTGCTCTCGTCGCTGAGCACGTCCGCCATGCGGGTGTCCTCCACCGGGCCGGGCTCGACGACGTTGACCGTGATTCCCCATGGGCCCAGTTCCTGGGCGAGATACCGGGCGAACTGCGCCAGTGCGGCCTTGGCCGTGCCCAGTGCGATCATGCCCTCCCGGGGCCGGCGGCTGAGGCCGGTGCCGAGATAGACGATGCGTCCCCAGCCCTGTTCGGTCATGGCGGGCAGAACGGCTTTGGTGACCGCGAACGAGGCCCGCATCTCGTCGTCGAGCTTGCCGCCCAGTTCGTCCCACGTCATGTCCTGGAACGACTTGATCACGTATGGGGTGAGCGCGTTGTGCACGAGCACGTCCACGCCGCCCCACGCCTCCTGGACCCGCACGATCATGCTCTCGACCGCCGCCGCCTCGCGCACGTCGGCCCGCACGGATATGGCCTGACCGCCCGCCGCCTCGATGCCGGCCACGACCTCGCCGGCCGTCGTGACGTTGCGGAGGTAGTTGACCACGACCCGCATCCCCCGTGCGGCCAGAAGGCGCGCGGTGGCCGCGCCGATTCCGCTGCCGGCCCCTGTCACCAATGCCACCCTGCCGGTCGCCTCGGTCACGGGTCTACCTCCCGCTCATCGTTCGCGCGGCAACCGCTAGGTGAGCAGCCGCTCCGACGTGCCGTCGCCGAACCTCTCATAAGCGTATATTTCGGACACTTACTGCTGTGCCCGATTACGGGGTCGAGGAACATCGGGACAGTCGCCGGCGGCCCCCGCGGGCCCCTGGCTGTCCGCGGGAGTGAGAGCCCGGTGTACGGCTAGGGTGCGCCGAACGACTTGAGCACGCGGGTGAAACGCTCCTCGATCGCCCCCGGCTCGAACTCCTCCGCGGGCAGGATGCCGCCGAGTGCCTCGTTCACCAGCCGGGTGCACTTGCGGTCGGCGTCGTCCTGTGCGCGGCCCACGGCCGCCATGATCTCCTCGGCCAGCGTCCGGCTGTCCAGGCGCATGGCGCGTGGCGTGACGGTGACGTCGCGTACACGGCCGCCGGACGTCGTGGTGACCGTGACCTGGCCGTCCGCGGCGTCGCCCTCGCCGACGACCTCCTCAAGATCGGCCTGGCCTTCCTCGATCCAGGCCGTGATCCTCGCGGCGTGCTCGGCGTCCCGCTCGAGGTCGCCCTCCCGCCAGTTGGCGGGATCCGCGTCGAACCTTCGCATCCCTTGCCCCCGGTTCCGTGGTTACGAGATGTCGCGGGCGACCTGCTCGACGCGGCGACGTACGAACGTCTCGTCGAGCGGCTCGGCCATCAGCTCGGCGGCGCGGGCCTGGGCGCGGCCGACGATCTCCCGGGTCTGCTCCTGCGCCGCGTCCTGCGCCTCCTGGACGGCCTTCGCCACCTCCTGGCCCAACTGCCCGGGGGCGAGGCGCATGACGCGCGGGTTGAAGTCGAGCGAGGTGAGCCGCCCCCTGCCGTCGGCGACGGCCCGCACCATGCCGTCCGCGCCCTCTCCCTCGCCGGTGACCTGCCCGATGCCGGCCCGGGCGTGTTCGAGGCCGCGCATCGCCTCCTCGGTCTGGCGGATGATCAGCTCCAGACGCTGGTGATCGTCTTCCCATGGCTCGGACGGGGGCAACGGGCACACGCTCCTTCACCGAGGACGGGGGGCTGACGCGAGGATCTTAGTGGCCCGGCGCGCTATGGGAGCAATGTCCTTAAGAAGAGATATGCGCGGCAATCCGCACGAAGATAACGCAGCGCCCGGAAATCATGGCTAACCTGCCCCACATGCAGCGGGGATTCGACATCACCCACACCCCGGTGGAGGTGGACGCCTCCCGGCTGAGGGTCCACGGGGAAGAGTACGCGGCGGCACTGGCACGGCTCCGGGAGCGCGGCGCCGGCGGGGCGTCCTGGGGGGACGACGGGCTGATGAGCGGCCTGGTCTCCACCTACTTCCGGTCGGTCACGGCCGCGCTGGACACCTACTCCCACATGGGGAGCGTGATCAGCGGCACCGGCGACGGGATGTCGGCGGCGAGCCGGCGGGTCTCCTCCGTCGAGGAGGACATGACCCGCCACGTGAACGACCTGGACGGCGGAGCCGGCACCACATGGGTGTGACGCTTCCCGGCTGGGCCGACGGCATCCTCGACCTGGCCGGCGTCCCGTGGCCGAACATCGACGAGGACGAGATGCGCAAGGACGCACAGGCCTGGCGCACCGTCCTGGCCGGGTCCGCCCCCGCCGCCGAAGGCTCGGACCGCACGGTCCAGCAGGCGTCCCAGCACTACAAGGGGGCGTCCGCCGCCGCACTGGCGGACCACTGGCGGCAGACGGGCGGCACCGGGTACCTGCGGCAGGCCAACGACGCCGCCAGGTACGCGCCGATGGTGCTCGACGGCGGCGCCACGGTCGTCACGGCCACCAAGGTCGCGGTGGTCTCGCAGGCCTCGGTGGCCGCGGTGAGGCTCGCCGCCTCCATGCTCGCGGGTGGGCCGCTCGCTCTGGGCACGGCCACGGCCACCGTGCTGGCCGCCCGCTACGCCATGGGCCGGATCCTCAACGAGGCCGGCGAAGGCGGCGCCCGCGTGCTGGCCCCCGCGCTCGCCCGCAAAGTGACCGAACCCCTGGAACGCATCCTGCGGAACGCGCGCGGTCCCTGGGGCGGCGGCCCCCCGCTCGCCATGGCCGGCGGTCCGCGGCACATCCCCGCCGGCCTTCCCCGCGCCCGGCCGCCCGGAGTGGACGGGCCCGGCAAACCGGCCGTCGTCCAGATGGCGCGGCGGAAGAACTCCGCCAACAAGACGAACTCCGGTGCCGCCAGGGCCGCAACGAGATCGGACGCGGAGTCGCGGGCACGGCAGGCGGCCGCCGACGGGGGCAGCAGGGCGGTGTTCCGCGGCCCGTGCGCGAAGGACGACCACTTCCACGTGGACTACCTGAACACCGCGGGTGAGATCATGCACACCAGGCACTTCCCGTACTAGGAGTAGACGATCGTGAACGAGTCCCAGGGGGACGACCACGCGACCGGGCACGGCCGGCTGGCCGCCCGCGCCCGCGACCTCGGCTCGGCCATCGAGGAGCACGCCCGGATCCTCACCGAGACCCCCGACGACTACCCGCGGGTGGTCGAGGCGGTCAACCGCCTCCGCGCCCTGGCCATCGCGTACGCCGACCTGTGCGCCGAGGAGGCCGGATGGGGTGACCCGTTCAGCGACCTGAAGAGCGATCGGCGCGCCGCGCAGGAGGAGTCCGCGCAAGAGCCCGCCGGCCCCGCAGGCGAGGAGTCCCCGGTGGTCACCCTGGAGGCCGCTTACCGGATCCTGGTGACGGACGTGGCGGCCGCCGGCCGTCTGGCCGGAGAGCAGTCCGGCGAAGACCTGCTGGGCGCCCCGTCCGACGTGGTGGCGCAGCTCTTCATGCGCGACGGATGGGACCCGTCCCAGTACGGTGACGTCCTCGTCGTACTGGACCAGACCTGGTCGTGCGGCCCCGACCCCGCGAAATGATCCGGGCGCTCACCGGTCCTGCTGCTGTTCGGGGATGAAGGCGCGCAGGCTATCGGGGATGCCGTCGCCGAACATCTCCTCGAGGTGCCGGGCTGTCTCGGCGTCGGCTTGGCTGTTGCGGGTGAACATGGCCTGCTCGTATTCGGCGAGGGCGGCCTCGCTGTCGCCGGGGTGTGCGGCGAGGATCCTGCCGAGTTCGGCGCCGTCGCACATGGCCAGGTTGGCGCCTTCGCCGTTGGGTGCCTGGAGGTGGGCGGCGTCGCCTACCAGGGTCACCCCCGGCACCCGATCCCACCGGTGCCCGGCCGGCAGGGTGTAGTGCGGGCGCAGGACCGGTGGGGTGTCGCTGTCGGTGATCAGCGCGGTCAGCTGGGGTGCCCAGCCGTCGAACTCCTGCGCGATCCGCGCGGTGGCCGCGGCGGCGTCGGTGAAATCGATGGCGTCGAACCAGTCCTGTGGCCTGGTGAGCTCCACGTAGGTGTGCAGGGTGTCGCCGCGTTCCCGGTGAGCGTGGATCGCCCTGTCCTGTGCGGGTGCCACCAGAGATCCGCCGCCGACCGCCTGCGCGGCGGCCAGGTGCCGGGTGTCGGCGTCGAACAAGTAGGTCTCGACGAACGCCGTGCCGGCGTACTCGGGTGCCGCCTCCGACAGCAGCGGCCGGATCCGTGACCACGCGCCGTCCGCGCCGACCAGCAGGTCCGCGGTGACGGTGCCGCCGTGGGCGAAGGTCACCTCGTGGCGGCCCCCGTCAAGAGCGCGGGCGCCGGTGACCCTGTGCCTCCACCGCACGGTGCCCGCCGGGAGCGCGTCGAGCAGCATCTGCCGCAGTTCGGCGCGCTGCGCCTCCGGGCGGCCACCCGTGCCGTCGTCGGCCTTCTCGAACAGGACGGCGCCGTCTGGGCCGAGGACCCGCATCGCCTGACGGCCCTCCAGGACAAGGGCGCGGAACTCGTCCATCAGACCGGCCGCCTCGATGGCGAGCTGGCCGTTGTAGTCGTGGATGTCGAGCATCCCGCCCTGTGCCCGCGCCGTCGGCGAGGCCTCCGCCTCATAGACCACCACCGGAATCTGGTGGACGTGCAGGACGCGGGCCAGCGTGAGTCCGCCGAGCCCGGCACCGATGATCGTGACGGTGTGCATGATGACTCCTCCGAAGCGAAGCCGCGCGGCGAGGCCGGACGGTATCTCTGGTACAGCGTTCCAACATGGAACAGTACTCCATGATGGAACGACGCACCATGTTGGAACAATGCTCCAGACATGGCAGAATCAGAACATGGCCATGCGGGCACGCCAGTCACAGCGGCGCAGACAGACGCTCTCCCGGGAGAGCATCATCGAGGCCGCCGTCGAGCTGCTCGACGCCGCCGGCGAGAGCGGGCTGACGGTCCGGGCGCTGACCGAGCGCCTGGCCACCGGGTCCGGGGCGATCTACTGGCACGTGGGCACCAGGGGCGAACTACTGGACGCCGCGACCGACACCGTCATCGCCGCCGCGCTGGCCACCGACCCCGCCCAGGCTCCGGACACCCCCCAGGACGAGATCCGCGTCGTCGCGCTCGGCCTGTTCGACGCGATCGCCGAACACCAGTGGCTCGCCACACAGCTGGCCATCCAGCTCACCCGCACCCCCTGGGAGCCGGTGACGCTGGGCATCTTCGAAAGCATCGGCCGGCAGATCCGCGCCCTGGGCGTGCCGCGGGGCAACTGGTTCACCGCGACCTCGGCACTGGTGCAGTACATCCTCGGCGCCACCATCCAGAACGCCCAGATCGGCCCGAACGCCCCCCTCGTCGCGCCCGACGTGGACCGCGCCGAGTTCCTCGACGCCGCATCCATCGCATGGCAAGAACTCGACCCCGACAAGTACCCCTTCATGCGGGCCATCGCCGACCAAATGCGCCAGCACAACGACCGCGAGCAGTTCCTGGCCGGCATCGATCTCGTCCTCACCGGAATCACCAACCTCCACCCACCTACCGGACAGGCACACATCGCCGAGTGAGCGGCCACGGAAAGGCAGGTCTGTTTGTGGACAGGGATGTCGAAGAGGTGGAGATCGCCGTCGCTCACTTCCACTCCTACTACCGGGCAAGGACTCCGAGCTCCGGAGACCGCCGTGTGCGATTCCCGGATCAGGCCGACGAGGTCCGGAACCTCTACTGTGTCGTCGACATCATGGACGTTTTCACACCTGAACATCGTTTACGTGTGCCGACTGCGGATGCCGCCCGCTGGTCCGCCTCCACGAAGGCGCTGCTTCTGGCCATCGAGACCGCGAACTCGGCACTAAACCAGGCCGTGGTCCCCCTGAGGGCTCCGCGGCGGTTGGTCGAGCGGGCTCTTTGGAGGCTTCGCGCGAAGCGGTTTGTCGCCGCCTACGAATCCACCAAGGAACGCATCGACAACGATCTGCTGAGGGCCTTCCGGGACTTTCGTGCGCAGATGAGCGATCTGCCCGCCCACCTCGAAGCCGGACAAGCGAGAGAAACGCGGGAGCGGCAAGAAAGAGCCACGTTGCTGGCCAACGGACTCGACGAGTCGGCGTGGGGATATTACCTGGATACGGCAGACGGCGAACGGACCATGTCCATCTTCCTGCGATCCCTCGACCCTGCCGAAAGGTCTTCGTGGGTATCCGCACCGGTGGAGACCGGTCTGGCGCTGGAGCAGATTCTGTCCGCCGTCGCCGAGGAGCTCTCCAATCACCGTGAGACCTTCGTATCGTGGGAGCCTCACACCGACCAGGCACTGAATGAGCACTCGTCGCACGGCTGGCCGCACTACATCGCGGCGCGGCTCATGGCGATGGCCACCGAGCCCGACGCGGCCATGTGGGCATATACGGTGACCGAATCAAGTAGAGCACGGTGGTTCGAGATCCAACTACTGTTGGATTCCACCTCGGCGATCGAACCCCAAAGCCAGCTGGAAGGAGAAGCCGGGATCACCCTGGACCACGTCCAGGCCGCACTCGCCGAGGAACGCACCCACCACCCCTCGACCATCGCCGCGTGGGACAGCGACACCTCACAAGTGCTGAAAACATGGCACGGGTGCAGCTCCCCGGAAGACGCCTGGCAGGCACTAACCGGCAAATCAATCGTCACATACCCACCACAGCAAAAACCGTCACGACACTCCCACGGACCGTCCACCAACTATGCCGACGGTTCCCACTCCAGCGGCTTCGACACCGGCGGCCACTCGGGTAGCTTCGGCACGTCGTTCTGAACAGTCGCGATTCCACGAGCACCGGGACCGGCACCCGACACGCGGCATCGGGCGGGTCACCGGAGGGAACGGATCTGCTCCGCCGGTGGAGCCTGGATGTGGCTGGTTTCCCAGGCGGAGAAAGTGAGCTCCGAGCTTCGTTCGGCCGTCAGGGTCAGCCGGACGGGGCGGCCCGCCGCGTCCACCCAGAGCTTGTAGGTGGCGGCAGGCCCGATTCCTGGAGCGACCTCCTTGCCCAGCGGCATCTGGAAGTAGGTGGCGTTCTTCGTCTTGATGACGCGACCGCTGAAATCGTCCCCGAGGCTGGCGGTGAGGTCCTCCTCGGTTCCGTCTGTCAGCAAGGTGACGCTCTGGTCCCCCGAGCGAAACGTGCGGCTGACGGTTTTGTGTGATGCCAGGTAGGCGGTCGTCAGCTTCGCTATGTCGGTGGTGGACCTTTTGGGTGCGGCGACACCACATCCGGCGAGCAGGAAGCCGGTGACCGTGGTGGCGAGTAGTTTCCGCATGAGCGGATCTTAGAGAAACGAGAGTGCGGCCGTGTCGGAGCACCGTTGGCTCTCGGGAGTCCATGCTTTCGGGGTCAGGGTTCGGGGAGGCGGCGGCGGGCGGCGAAGCCGAGGTCGGTGCGGTGGTACCAGGTGAGGGTGGGTTCGCCTTCTAGCCAGCAGAGGCGTATGGACGTGTTGTCGAGGGTGGCGGGGAAGTCGATTAGTACGGGGGCGATGCCTTTTATCTCGATTTGCTGTTCGTCGAACCAGCTGAGGATTTCGGCGATGCGCGACTCCATGGCTTTCGCTTCGGGGAGGCCGCCGAGCGTAGAGCGTGTGCTGCTTCTGAGGTCGTGGCTGAGTTCGGCGAGGTCGGCTCGGAGGGTGACGACCTCGGCCACGAGCCGGCGCACCTGGGGCATGAGCCGCCGCGCCTCTTCTATGGTGAAGATTCCGTCCACGGGAGAACGCTATGCCCACCTGTGCTTCGCCGCGTCCGGTGGGCGCGGCGAAGCGGGTGGGGCGGGGGAGCTCAGACGGCCGTGATGGTCCATTGGTTGTTGGTGCCGGTGCCTGGGGTCCATAGGACCGCGGGGGAGCCGGCGGTGGTGCTGCCCTGGCCGTCGAGGGCGGTGCCGGTGCCGCGGTTGATGATCTGGTAGCGGTTGTTGCCTGTGCTGTTGAGGCGCCATTGCTGGTTGTTGCCGCCGGTCCAGGCGGCCTGCCTGGCGGGGGCGCCGTTGGCGGTGTTGCCGAAGCTGTCGGCGACCATGCCGTTGGTGCGGTTGACGATGCGGTACCAGCCGCTGCCGAGGTCGACGAGCTGCCACTGCAGGTTGGTGCTGGGGTCGCTGGTCCACTGTTTGAGGTTGGAGCTGGAGGCGACGTTGCCGCCGCTGTCCAGGAGCAGGCCGGTGGTGCCGTTGGCGATTCGCACGTAGCCCGCCGGTACGCCGGTGGTGGTCACCCGGAGCGAGGCGATGGCGTCGTTGTTACCGGTGGCGGGCAGGTTGGGGTTGTCGGCGGTGAAGGTCCAGCTGGTTCCGGTGAAGTTGTCATTGGCGAAGCCGGTGACCTGGTATCCGCTGGTGACGCGCAGGGAGGAGATGACTCGCAGGCCGATGCCGAGGGACTGGAGCTGCGCGGCGGTGTAGCTACCGGGTGCCAGGGCGGCGCCGGCGCCGGAGTAGTTGGTGTCGGCGTAGACGGTCGCCGCGGCGGTGGTGCGTTGCAGGGCGGTCAGGCGGTAGGTGCGGCCGGCCTGGCCGGTGAGCCTGATGACGTCGGCCTCGGGTTTGGTCACGGTGACGGCGCCGCCGGTGGTGGTGTCGACGACCTCGTAGGTGCCGGTGAACATGCGGCTGCGCACGTTGACGGCGCCGGCGCGGTCGAACTTGAGGAGGATCTGGTCGGTTCCGGCGGAGCTCCAGGTGATGTCCACGGTGTAGCCGCCGCGGCCCCGCAGGCCCTGGACCTTGCCGCTGGGCCAGGCCGAGGGGAGGGCGGGGAGTACGTGGAGTTCGCCGTTGTGGCTTTGCAGCAGCATCTCGGCGATGCCGGAGGTGGCGCCGAAGTTGCCGTCGATCTGGAACGGCGGGTGCAGGTCGAACATGTTGGGGGCGAGGCGGGCCGTGGTCACCAGCAGGCGGATCAGGGTGTGCGCACGGGCGCCCTCCTCCATGCGCGCCCAGTAGTTGATCTTCCAGGCCAACGACCAGCCGGTGCCGTCGTCGCCGCGCAGTTCCAGGGTGCGCCGCGCGGCGGTGTACAACGCGGGGGTGCCGCGCCGGGTGATCTGGTTGCTGGGGTGCAGGCCGTACAGGTGGGAGATGTGCCGGTGGTTCGGCTCGGTCTCCACCCAGTCGTACAGCCATTCCTGGATGTTGCCGCGTGAGCCGACCTTCATCGGCGCGAGCCGGTCCCGGGCCGCCAGCACCCGCGACCGGAAGTCGGCGTCCACCCCCAGCACCTGGCTGGTCTGCGCGCAGGCGTTGAACAGGTCGCGCAGGATCTGGTTGTCCATCGTGGGCCCGGCGCACACGCTGACCCCCGAATGGTGCGACAGCTCGGGGGAGTTGGAGGGGTTGGTGACCAGGTATCCGAGACTCGGCTCGCTCACCAGGGTGTCCAGGAAGAACTGCGCGGCGCCCTTCAACGCCGGGTAGTACCGCTGCAGGAACGCGGTGTCGCCGGTGAACTGGTAGTGCTCCCAGATCAGGGTGGCCAGCCACGCGCCGCCGGTCTGCCACATGCCCCAGAACGCGCCGTCGGTGACGGACGCGGCCCGCCACCCGTCGGTGTTGTGGTGGGTGACCCAGCCGCCCGCGTTGTACTGCGCCCGCGCCGTGCGGGCACCGGTGACCGACAGGTCGTTGACCATCGTGAACACCGGGTCGTAGCACTCGGACAGGTTGGTGGTGTCGGCCGGCCAGTAGTTCATCGGGATGTTGGCGTTGATGGTGTATTTGGAGTCCCACGCAGGGGCGAGCGAGTCGTTCCAGATGCCCTGCAGGTTGGCCGGCTGGGTGCCCGGCCGCGACGAGGAGATCAGCAGGTACCGGCCGAACTGGAACAACAGCACCGAGAATTGCGGGTCGTTGGTGCTGCCGTGTTGTGCGATGCGCACGTCGGTCGGCTGGTCGGCCGCGGCGGTACGGCCCAGGTCCAAGGTGGTGCGGCCGAACAGCCGCTGGTAGTCGGCCACGTGCCGGGACCGCAGGTCGTCGTAGGACCTGCCGGCGGCGGCGCTCAGGTTGTTGCGGGCGATGCCCCCGTAGTCGCCGCCGACGTTCTGGTAGTTGACGTAGCTGGTCCCGATGGAGATGAGCACGGTCACGCTGTTGGCGGCGCGTACCTGGAGCGTGCCGCCGGAACTGGTGACGTTGCCGCCGTCGGCGACGGCCCGGGCCAGCGCCAGGAAGCGGACCGAGCCGGTCTTGCCCTCCATGTCGCCCGAGATGCCGTCCAGGCCGACGGTGGTGCCGTCGGGGCTGGTGCGGGTGGTGCGCTGCGGGCTGTCGAACGTCGCGGAGAACGTGATCGAGCCCGTTCGGTCGGCGGTCAGGCGGATGGCGATGACCTGGTCGGGGGCGCTGGCGAACGTCTCGCGCCGGTACCGGATTCCGTTCTGCAGGTACGTCGTGACCGTGGTGGCCGTGGTCAGGTCGAGCAGCCGGTTGTACTCCGAGACTCCACTGGCACCGGCGCCGAAGGTGAGCCTTAGGTCGCCGACGGTCTGGTAGGCGAGCTGGCCCGCGGGGCTGCCCAGCATGTTCTGGTCGACCAGGGTCTGGGCCTGGCTCCACTGGTTCTGGAAGACCAGCTGCCGGATCTGCGCCAGCGCCCCCGCGCCCCGGGTGTTGCTCTGGTCATAGGGCCCACCGGCCCAGACGGTGTCCTCGTTGAGCTGCAACCGCTCCACATCGACGTTGCCGTACACCATCGCACCCAGACGCCCGTTACCGATCGGAAGCGCACGCAGCCAATCGGTACCCGCGCTCTCGTCGTACCACAACGCCAGATCATTGGCCGCCAGCACCTGCGACGGCGCCACCGACGCGGCCCGCGCCACCGCCGTCCACTGCAACGGCAACAACGCCGCCCCGGCGCCCGCCACGCCGAACCTGAACAGCTGCCTACGCGAAAAGTCGGACATCTACGTTCTCCATCCCGAAGGGGGGTGCGGATGGGACTGCGGCCCCGGCAGGTGCCGCCGGGAGCCATGGGCAGGTCATCTGGTCACGGTGAAGCTGTCGACGTCGAACAGGAAGTCCGTGCCGGTGCCGGTGAAGACCAGGTACAGCGGGCCGGACGCCGAGCCGGTCACCGTGGTGGAGACCGTCTGGAAGGTGTCCCAGCTCCCGGTGGGCGCCACGGCGACCGAGCCGAGCAGCGTGCCGGTCGCCGATCCCGAGCGGATCTGGATGGTCCCGCCGGAGCCCGCCGAGGAGACCCGGGCGCTGAACGCCCGCAGCCCCGCGGTGCTGACGCCCGAGTACGCCGCCCAGTCGCCGGCGTTGATGAAGCCCACCGTCTTGCCGCCGCTCGCGCCGGCGTGGTCGGCGGGCTGCACACCCGTCTGCGAGGTGTATGCCTCGCCCTCCACCGTCTGGCTGCCGCCGGAGGCGGCGTCGACGGTGAAGGCGTCCAGGTCGAACAGGTTGCCCTGCCCGGTGACCCCGCGGAAGACGAAGTACAGCGCGGACGTGCCGGAGGGCATGGCGGTGAGGTTGGCCGTGACGTCCGCGAAGGTGTCCCAGCCGCCGGTGACCGGCACCGTCGCCGTGCCGAGCAGCGTGCCCGTCGCCGATCCGGCCCGTACCTCGATCCGGCCGCCCGCGCCGCCGGAGGACACCCGCGCGGTGAAGCGCGTGGCGGCCGTCAGCGAGTACGGCTGGAAGGAGATCCAGTCGCCGTCGTCGGTGAAGCCCACGGTCCTGCCGCCCTCGGCCGTGCCGTGGTCGGCCGTCTGCACGCCCTGCTGCGCGGTGAAGTGCTCGGCCTGCCGGTGCCGCGGCTGGAGCGTGCGGATGCTGGTGGAGGTCAGGCCGCCGGCGTCGGTGTAGGACGCCACGAACAGGCCGTACAGGTTGGCCGCGGCGTCGTGCTCGCCGTCCACCGGCACAGTGATCGACCCGGTGCAGCTGCCCGTCTTGCCGGTGATCTGGTGGCTGTGGCTGTCATGGCCGAGGAAGTAGGTGACCGACACCCTTGAGCAGTTCAGCGCGCCGTCCTCGGCGTCGCTTCCCGTCACCTGGAAGGGGACCGTGTCGCCGAAGGAGAACGGCTGGCCGTCGCCCGGCTGGGCGAGGGTGACCACCGGCGCGGTGTTGCCCACGGTCACGATCACGCTCGCGGTCCCGGTGAGGCCCTGCGGGTCCCGGACGGTCAGGGTCGCGGTGAAGGTGCCGTTGGCGGTGTAGGTCTTGGCCGGGTTGGCGGCGGTGGAGGTGGTGCCGTCGCCGAAGTTCCACGAGTACGTGAGCGCGCCGCCCTCGGGGTCGGAGCTGCCGGCCGAGGAGAAGTTCACGGCGAGCGGCGCCCGCCCGGACGTCTTGTCCGCGGCGGCCTTGGCGATCGGGTTGCGGTTGGCCCCGCCGATGTACTCGACCCGGTACAGCGCCTGGTTGCCGCCGCCGGTGCCGTAGTCCAGGACGTACAGCGCGCCGTCCGGGCCGAAGGCCATGTCCATGACCTGCGTGCCGTTCCACGGGAACGCCGAGATCTCACCGTAGGTGCCGTCGGTCTTGACCTCGATGGCCTTGATCCAGCGGCGGCCGTACTCCCCGGCGAAGTACCGCCCGTCCAGGGACTGCGGGAACTTGACGGCGGAGCTCAGGCCCGCGTTGTAGCGGTAGACCGGGCCGCCCATCGGTGACTCCGAGCCGCTGCCGAACTCCGGCGGCGAGCCCGCGTCACCGGCGTACCTGATCCAGCTCGGCTTCGCCGCCGGCAGCGTGGCCAGGCCCGTGTTGCGGAACGAGTTGTTGGCCGGGCCGCCCGCGCAGTTGTACTTCCCCTGGGAGGGGCCGCTCGGGAAGGTCCACTCGTTGTACGTCTCGGCGCTGGTGTTGGTCCCGGTGCAGTACGGCCAGCCGTAGTTCCCCGCGGCGGTGATGCGGTCGAACTCCACCTGCCCGCTCGGGCCCCGGTTGCCGTCGGTGACCCCCGCGTCCGGGCCGTAGTCGCCGAGGTAGACGATGCCGGTGGGCTTGTCCACGCTCATCCGGAACGGGTTGCGGAAGCCCATCGCGTAGATCTCGGGCCTGGTCCGCGCGGTGCCGGGCGCGAAGAGGTTGCCGCTCGGGATGGTGTACGTGCCGTCGGCCTGCGGCTTGATGCGCAGCAGCTTGCCGCGCAGGTCGTTGGTGTTGCCGGACGAGCGCTGCGCGTCGTACTGCGGGTTGCGGTCGGTGCGCTCGTCCAGCGGGGAGTAGCCGCTGGACTCGAACGGGTTGGTGTCGTCGCCGGTGGTCAGGTACAGGTTGCCGGCCGCGTCGAAGTCGATGTCGCCGCCCACGTGGCAGCACTGGCCCCGGTCGTTGGCGACCCGCATGACGATCTTCTCGCTGGACAGGTCCAGGGTGTCGTCGGACCTCAGCGTGAACCTCGACAGGTAGAGCTCACCCTTCCACGCGTCGAACTGCGACTGCGTGCCGGTGACCGGGGCGTCACCGTCGGGGGTGCTCAGCCGGGGCGAGTAGTACAGCCACACGTACCGGTTGGTCGCGAAACCCGGATCCACGGCGACGCCCTGCAGCCCCTCCTCGTCGTGGGTGTAGACGTTGAGCCTGCCCGCCACCTTGGTGTTGCCGGCGGCGTCGGTGACCCGCACCGTGCCGTCGCGCGCCGTGTGGACGACCGACCGGTTGGGCATGACGGCCAGCGACATCGCCTCACCGAGTTCCGCGCCGCCGGTCGCCAGGGTGACCTGCTGGTAGTCGGAGGGCGGGATGGGCGCGGCGCCGGCCGCGGGGGCGGTGAGCGTCAGGGTCGCGGGGGTGAGGAGCGCCAGCGTGGCCAGAGCATGAAGCCACCGACGTCGGAGCATGGGGGACGTTCCTTCCTGACGTGAACACTTCAGTCAGGCAAGGCGCGCGCCGACGCGCTGTTGCCGTAAGGTCGTCGACCGTGCCGATCTCGGTCTCAGACACCCGATGTTAAGCGCATGTTTCCGGCTGTCAAGGCCTTCGACAGGCCGTATTGCGGTCGACACATCGGATCTCTAGTGCGGGGACGGGAAGAGGGCCCCTGCACCAGGGGTTAAGGCGCGCAAGGTGCCGTGCCGTCGTCAGCGCCGTCCGCGGCGGGCCGTGCCGAAGATCGATCTGGTGATCTCCCGGCCCAGGGCGGACGCGGCCGAGCGGGTCAGGGAGCGGAGCTCCTTCGACTCCAGCATGCTCTCCAGCATGGACTGCTTGGGGGCGGGTTCCGGCTCGCTCTCCCGTTCGCGGGGGGCCTCGGGTGCGGGCAGTTTGGCGGAGAGGAGCTCGTAGGCCGAGCGGCGGTCCACCGCCGTGCCGTACTTCCGCTGGAGCGGGGACGCGGCGAGGGCTCGCTGGATCACGTCCGGGGGCGACGGCGCCATGAGCGTCCGGGGCGCGCGCAGGCGTGTCCAGGCCACGGGGGTCGGCGAGCCCGTCTCCGAGAGGACCGTGACCACCGCCTCACCGATGCCGAGGGCGGTCAGCAGGTGCGAAAGGTCGTAGGAGGACCTGGGGAAGGTGGAGACGGTGGCCTTGAGGGCCTTGGCGTCCTTCGGAGTGAAGGCGCGCAGGGCGTGTTGCACGCGGGCGCCCAGCTGGGCCAGTACGTCGGGGGGGACGTCCTGGGGGGTCTGGGTGACGAAGAAGACGCCCACGCCCTTGGAGCGGATCAGGCGGACGGTCTGGGTGATCGATTGAAGGAACGGCTTGGACGCGTCGCCGAACAGCAGGTGCGCCTCGTCGAAGAAGAACACCAGCTTCGGCTTGTCGGCGTCGCCCACCTCGGGGAGCGCGTGGAAGAGGTCGGCCAGCAGCCACATCAGGAAGCTGGAGAAGAGCTGCGGGCGGTCCTGTACGGCGGGCAGCTCCAGCACGGAGATCACTCCCTGGCCGTCGCCCGTCACCCGGAGCAGGTCGTGGACGTCGAACTCCGGCTCGCCGAAGAACGCCTCGGCCTCCTGGGCCTCGAAGTTGGTCAAGGCACGCAGGATGACCCCCGCCGTCGCCGCGGACAGGCCGCCGATCCCGTGCAACGCCTCCGGGGTGGCGGTCAGGTAGCGGATGACCGCGATCAGGTCCTTGAGGTCCAGCAGGGGCAGGCCGTTCTTGTCGGCGAAGTAGAAGATCAGGCCGAGGGACGACTCCTGCGTCTCGTTGAGGCCGAGGACCTTGGCGAGCAGGGTGGGGCCGAAGGCGGTCATGGTGGCGCGGATCGGGGCGCCGGGCCCGAGGCCGCCCAGGGAGAGGAACTCCACGGGACAGGCGGCGGGCCGCCATGTCTGGCCCACCTCGGCGGCGCGTGCGGTGACGCGTCCGGACGGGGTGCCGGGGGAGGCCAGCCCGGACAGGTCGCCCTTGATGTCGGCGAGGAAGACCGGGACGCCCTGGGCGGAGAGCTGCTCCGCCATGAGCTGGAGGGTCTTGGTCTTGCCCGTTCCCGTGGCCCCGGCGACCAGGCCGTGCCGGTTCAGCATGCTCAGGGAGATCCGGATCTGCTCCGCGGCGTCGGCGGTGCCGTCCGCACGCACCAGGGCCCCGAGTTCCAGTGCCGGTCCCTGAAGGTCGTACCCCTCCATCAGGCCCCCCGATCGCTTCCGCCGCGCCCGCGGCGCCGCCCCTCATGGTGCTACCCATCCGCGGCGGCCGATGATCATGGCGCGCCGGTGGCACGCCGGTGGCGCGGCGGGCGCGGGCCGGCGGCGCGCCGGGCGCGGGGGAGGGCGTACCACCTTCGGGGAAAGAGGTCGTAGGAATTGATTTGCCACCTAGGCGGCGGTCGCGGCGCGTTTTAGCATGCGAAAACATAAAACTTTCCCGGTGCAACCCAAAGCATACGGAAGGCGCGCGATGAAAAATCCGGCTCCTGCGCTCATGACCGTCGCCGACGCGGAGGCGCTCTCCATCGGCGAGGTCCACAGCCTGTACCGCGCACACGTGAATTCAAGCCAGGTCACCTTGATGACGACGTTCGGCTTCGGCCGGGAACTCGTCGACCACGCCGAGGGAGCCTATCTCCACATGCGCGACGGGCGCCGGATCCTCGATTTCACCGGCGGCGTCGGCGTGCTGAACCACGGGCACAATCACCCGCGGATCCTGGCCGCCCGCAAGGCGTTCCAGGAAGCCAGGCGTATGGAGGTGCACAAGACCTACTTCTCGCCTTATCTGGCGGCGCTCGGCCACAATCTCGCCGCCGTGCTCCCCGGGGACCTCAACAAGTCGTTCCTGCCCAACTCGGGTGCCGAGGCGGTCGAGGGGGCGATCAAGCTGGCCTACAAATACCACGGCGGGCGACGTAACACCATCATGCACGCGGATATCAGCTTCCACGGAAAACTGCTCGGCTCGGGGAGCGTCACGGGGGGCGCGCAGAACCATTTCGCCTTCCCCGCAATTCCCGGTGTGGTCAGTTTTCCGTACGACGACCTGGACGCGGTGCGCGCGGCGGTGAAGCAGGCGCGGAACGCCAAGGGCGGGTGTGACGTCTACGCCATTCTCATCGAGCCGTTCAGCGCCTCCACCATGCGCAGTTGTAGTGAGGAGTTCCTGCGCGGGCTGCGTGAGCTCTGCTCGGCGGAGGACATCGTGCTCATATTCGACGAGATATACAGCGGGTGGGGGAAGACGGGGACGCTCTTCTATTTCATGCGCCACCCGGGCCTGCTCCCCGACGTGCTCACCACGAGCAAGTCCTTCGGCGGCGGCAAATCGTCCATCTCCGCGTACGTGGCCCGCGACCCGGTCTTCGACAAGGCGTACGGGAACCTCACCGACGCCCTGCTGCAGAGCACGAGCACCACCTACTACGGCTTCGGCGAGGAGACCGCCACCGCCATCGAGGCGATCAACGTCGCCGTCGAGGAGGACTTCCCCGGGCAGGCGCGCCGCATCGGGCGCCTGCTCGAACCGGGCCTGCGGCGGCTCCAGCACGACCACCCCGACATCGTCGCCGACGTCGCCGGCGCGGGCGCGCTGTGGGGCGTGTTCCTGCGCAACAACGTCAAGGTGCTGGACCTGGTGGGCCGCCTGGCGCCGAAGGGCCTGGCGAAGGACCCCTTGTTCGCCACCAAGCTGGTCACGTCCGCGGTGATCGACGCGCTCTACCGCGACCACGACATCTACACCTACTACACCCTCAACGGCCGCAGCCCTCTGGTGGCCGGGCCGCCCCTGGTCGTCTCCGACGTCGACGTCAAGCACTTCGTCGAGTGCCTGGACGCCACGTTCAGCGTGGGTGTGCCGAAGCTGCTGGTCCGGTTCGTGCGCGAGCGGGTGTCGTCGCTGTGGTAGCCAACGCGCTGGTGACCGGATCCGCCGGAATGCTCGGCGGCGGCCTCGTCCGGCGGATGAGCGCCGAGGGGTACGCCGTGCACGGTGTGGACCTGCGGGTCCCGGAGGAGACGCCGCCCGACGTGCGGCACACCGTGGCCGACATCCGCGACGGCGAGCGCCTGCGGCGTGCCATGGACGGCATGGACGTGGTGGTGCACACGGCCTCCGCGCTGCCGAGCTACCCGGCCGCGACGATCCGGTCGATCATCGTGGACGGCACGGCCACCGTACTGGAGGCGGCGCGGCGGGCCGGCGTGCCGAGGGTGGTGCACATCTCGTCCACCGCCGTGTACGGCCTGCCCTCGGTGGTGCCCACCACCGAGGAGTACCCGCGCAGCCCCGTCGACACCTACAGCCGGGCCAAGGCGGCGGCCGAGGAGGTCTGCGAGCGCCACCGCGCGGACGGGCTCTGCCTGCCGATCCTGCGGCCCAAGACCTTCCTCGGCCCCGGCCGCATGGGCCTGTTCTCCATGCTCTTCGAATGGGCGGACGAGGGGCGCGACTTCCCGGTGCTCGGCCGCGGGGACGTCCGCATCCAGATGCTCGCCGTCGAGGACCTGCTGGACGCCGTCATGACCGCGGTGACCGCGCCGGCCGAGGTGGCCGGCGACACCTACAACCTCGCCGCCGCCGAGTTCGGCACGCTGCGCGAGGACTTCCAGGCGGTGCTGGACGCCGCCGGGCACGGCGGCCGGGTGCGGTCGATCCCCATGGGCCCCGCCGCCGGGCTGCTGAAGCTCACCGAACGCACCGGGCTCTCTCCCGTGTACGGCCGGCTGCTGCGGAAACTGCGCGGCGACTCCTACGTCAGCATCGCCAAGGCGGCCGGGCGTCTCGGCTTCCGGCCGCGGCTGTCCAACCGTGAGGCGATCCTCGGCACCTACCGCTGGTGGCGGGAGACCCGGGACAAGGAAGGCAGCCGGTCGCGCGGGCACACGAGCCGCGATCCCTGGCGGCAGGGCGTGCTCCGGCTGGCCAAGGTGTTCTTCTGACGAGAGCCGCCCTCCGACGTCGGCCAACCCCTGGTATGGAGGTAATGGTGCAGGCAGGCGGCACTGGTGTGCCCACATCGTCCATCACCGGCGGGGAGCCCCTCTCCCCGCCCACCCCACCCCTCGCCAGGCCGAACGGCCTGCGCGTGCGTGCGCTGATCAGCCTGGCGCGCCCCGGCCACTGGGCCAAGAACCTCCTGGTCGTGCCGCTCGTGATGTTCGACGCGCAGCGGCTGGACCTGACGACGGCGGCCCGCGTGGGCTGGTCCCTGGTGCTGTTCGTCATCGCGTCGTCGGTCGTCTACGTGGTCAACGACATCGCCGACCGCGAACGCGACCTGCTGCACCCCGCCAAGCGCAGCCGCCCCCTCGCGGCCGGGACGGTGAGCCTCGCCTCCGCGCGCGCCTTCGCGGCGGTCCTGGCGCTCCTGCTCCTGCTCGCCGTGGTGACGGGACCGGCGATCCCCGTCTGGCCGCTGCTGACCTACCTCGTGGTCAACGTCGCCTACAGCCACTGGCTCAAGCACGTGGCCCTGTTCGACGTCTTCGTGGTCACCAGCGGGTTCGTCCTGCGGGCCGCGCAGGGCTACGCCGCCGCGCAGACGCGCATGTCCGTCTGGCTGCTCGCGTCCGTCTTCACCCTCTGCCTGCTGATGATCGCGGGAAAGCGCCGGCACGAGATGACGGTGGGAGGCATGGCGCACCGCCCGTCCCTGGCGGCGTACTCCATCCAGTTCCTCGACTACCTCATGGTCCTCGGCGGCGTGCTCACCGCCACGACCTTCATGCTCTACCTCAGCGACCGGCGGTTCGCCGAGCCCCACACCGACGCGGCGCTGATCGTGTCACTGCCCTGCGTGGTGTTCGCCCTCGCCAGGTACCTGCAGGTCGTGGTGGTGGAGCAGGGCGGCGGCGACCCGGTGCGCACGCTGCTGCGGGACCGCGTCCTGCTGGTCACCTCGCTGGTGTGGGCGACCGCGCTGGCGGTGGTGGCGGGCGCGCGGCACGTCCCGCTGCTGTCCGGTCTGCTGGTGGGGTCATGAGCGGCCTCGGCACGGACCTGCGGATCAGCCTGCTGGGCCCGATCACGGCGAGCGCCGCCGGGGGCCCCGTCTACCTCGGCCCGGTCAAGCAGCGCGAGATCCTCGCCGTCCTCGCGCTGCGCCGCCGCTCGGTCGTCTCCGTCCAGCAGGTCGCCGGGGATCTGTGGGGCGACGACCCGCCGATGAGCGCGGCCAACCTCGTGCACACCTACATCGGGCGGCTGCGGCGGCTGCTCGGGGAACACGCCGTGCTCCACTCCCACCGCCCCGGATACCAGCTCGCCGTCACCGGCGAACAGGTCGACGCCACGGTCTTCGAACGGCACCTCGCCCGGGGCCGCACGGCCCTTCTCGCCGGCGGGCCGGACAGCGCGCAGGCCGCGTTCGCCGCGGCGCTCGCGCTGTGGACCGGCCCCCGGCCGCTGGACGGCGCGTCCGGCCCGCTCGCCGCCGCGGAGCGCGCCCGGCTCGCCGAGCTGCGCCTGGACGCGTCGGAGAGTCTCGCCGCGGTACGGCTCGCCCGCGGCGACCACGCCGGACTCGTGGCCGAGCTGCGCTCGCTGGTCGCCGGCAACCCTCTGCGCGAGCGGCTGTGGGCGCTGCTGCTGACCGCGCTCGCCTACGCCTCCCGGCGGGCCGAGGCGCTGGCGGCGTTCCACGAGGTGCGCGCCCTGCTGTCCGACCGCCTCGGGGTGGACCCCTCGGGGGAGCTGACGGGGATCTACCACTCGCTGCTGCACGACACGCGCCCCCCGCCGCCGATCCCTTCCCTGGCCAGGGTCGTGTGACCGGGTCAGCGGGAGCGCCGTCCGCGCGGGATCCCGGTGGCCAGCAGGACCGCGCCCGCGCAGGCGACCTCGCTCAGCGTGCACACCAGGCGGCTCCCCACCACGACGGCACCGGCGGCGGGCAGCGGCAGCAGCGCGGCGAGGGCGCCCATCAGGATCGCCTCGCGCACGCCGAGGCCGTCCGGCACGACCACCACCAGCGTCCCGGCCACCGCGGCCAGCGAGAACGCGCCGAGGCAGAGCGGTAGCGCCCGCAGGGGCGGCGCCCCGGCCGCGACGGCGACCAGCCACAACTGCACGCCCGCGACCACCCAGGAGAGCGCCTGCCCGACGATGGTCCGCCGGATCCCCGCCGCGTCCGCCTCCCGCTGCGGCGCGGGACGGCGCAGCACACGCGCGGCGGCGACCGCCACCCGGTGGACGAGGCCCGGCCGGGCCAGGAGCACGGCGAGCGGCACCACCGCCAGGGCGGTCCACAGGCCCGCGCCGCCCAGGACCGCGGGCGCGGCGACGAGGCCCACCGCCACGCCGGTCAGCACGGCGGTGAGGGTGATCAGCAGGTACACGGTCGCCATCCGGGCCGGCGGCACACCGGCCGCCTGGCCCATGCGGATGTTCGCCGCCAGCGTCCACACCCGGCCGGGCACGAACTTGGCGAGCACCCCCACGAAGTAGATCCGCGCGCCGGTCCGCACGTCCAGCGGCGAGCCGAGCGCGACCACCAGCGCCCGCCACGCGAGCATCGCGAGGGCCAGCCCCAGCGCGTTCACGGCGAACGCCGCGCCGAGCAGGACCAGGTCACCGGGGTCGGCCACGGCCGTCAGCACCGACCAGTCGAGGTCGCCCAGCGCGTACCACGCGAAGACCAGGAGCACCGCCGCGCCCGCGCCGGTCAGGACGCGGCGCAGGCCCCGGCGCCGCCGGGGGCCCGGCGCGGCCACCACGCCGCGCACAGTGGAAGGGTCAGCCGTCATGCGGGAACCGTAAGCGGGCGTCCTGCACACCATCGATAGCCGGTCTGGATCACGCTGGGTAGTCCAGCTTCGCTCACCACGGGAATCGAGAGGGCGTGCCTAGCATGGCCGCCATGCGGCAGGAACTTACGGTTTCCGTGGTCATCCCTTGCTACAACGCGGCCCGCACGATCGGGAGCTGCCTCGCGGCGGTCCTCGCGCAGACGTACCCGATCCGCGAGGTGATCGTGGTCGACGACGCCGGCACCGACGAGTCGGGCGCGATCGCCGCCCGGACCCCCTGCACGGTGATGAGGCGGGCCCGCAACGGCGGGGTGTCGGCCGCCCGCAACACCGGGGTGCGGGCGAGCGGCGGCGACGTCGTCTTCTTCGTGGACGCGGACGTCGCGCTCGCCCCGGACGCGGTCGCGAACGCCGTGGCGATCCTCGGCCGCGATCCCGGCGTCGCGTGCGTGCACGGGTCCTACGATCTCGAGCCCCTGATCGACGACGGGCCCGTGGAGCACTACCAGCTCATCCACGCGGCCGCCTGGCGCGGACGGCTCCAGGGCGAGGTGCGCACGGCCGTCTTCGCCCTGGCCGCGATCCGCCGCGACGTCCTGCTGGAGACGGGCGGGTTCGACGAGAACCTGCGTGACTGCGAGGACGTGGAGTTCAGCGGACGGCTGCCCGCCCGGCACCGGATCGTCCTCACCGGCACGGTGACGGGACGCCACGACGACGAGGCCACGCTGACAGGGCTGCTGGCCGAGCAGTGGCGGCGATCGGTGCCCCTGGCCGGGATGGCGCTCGCCGCCAGGCGCCGCGGCGCCGCCGGCCTGGAGCGGGCCCACCCCCCGCTCGGCGTCGTGGCCGCCGGGATGGTGGTCGCCACGCTTCCTCTGGGCCTGCTCGGCGCACCCTGGCTCGCGGTGCCGGCCGCCTTCGCCGTGCTCTTCGGCTTCGCCGACCCCCGGCTCCCCGGCTTCGTGCGGCGTGCGCGCGGCCCGGCGTTCGTGCCGTACTTCATGGCCGTGCACTTCCTGGTGACCGTGGTCCTGGCGGCGGGGCTCGCGGTTGGCGTGGCGTCGGCGGTGCTGCGGGGCCAGACATGGAACATGACCGAGCGATCAGCGAGAGAGGTCGGCCGATGAGCGGCGTACTGTCCGGACCGTTGCGGTTGCTGCCGGAGTCGGCGCTGGTGCGGACCAGCGCCATCGATCATCCGGACTGGAACTACCGGCCGGTGCTGCGGCGGGTGCAGCGGATGCGTTTCCGCATGGCGGTGTCGTTGCTGGGCGGGGAGCGCTTCGGCACGATGATCGAGATCGGGTACGGCAGCGGCGTGTTCATGCCGGAGCTGGCGCGCCACTGCGACGATCTGCACGGCGTGGACACCCATCCGTACGCCGAGGAGGTCGCCGGGCGCCTGGCGGGCAACGGGGTGAAGGCGACGCTGACCACCGGCTCGGCCGAGGCGCTGCCCTACCCCGACGGCTTCGCGGACTGCGCGGTCGCCGTCAGCTCGCTGGAGTACGTCGGCGACATCGAGGCGGGGAGCCGGGAGATCCGCCGCGTCCTGCGGCCGGGCGGCGTCCTGATCGTCATCACCCCCGGCGCCACCCCCTTGTGGAACCTGGCCCTGCGCGTCGCGACCCGGGAGGGGCCGGGCCAGTACGGCGATCGTCGGGAGAGGCTCCAGCCCGCGCTGCGCCGGAACTTCGACCTCGCCGGAGAGGTGCGCGTGCCCGCCGCCGGCGGCCCCGCCGTGCGCCTGTACACGGGGCTGCGCCTGGTCGCGCCGTCGCTCGGAGCGGGCGCATGACCGGCACACGCCCGGCGTCGCTGCAGTTGCTGCCGGAGTCGGCGCTGGTGCGGACCAGCGCCATCGACCATCCGGACTGGAACTACCGGCCGGTGCTGCGGCGGGTGCAGCGGATGCGTTTCCGCATGGCGGTCTCGTTGCTGGGCGGGGAGCGCTTCGGCACGATGATCGAGATCGGGTACGGCAGCGGCGTGTTCATGCCGGAGCTGGCGCGCCACTGCGACGATCTGCACGGCGTGGACACCCATCCGTACGCCGAGGACGTCGCCGGGCGCCTGGCCGGCAACGGGGTGAAGGCCACGCTGACCACCGGCTCGGCCGAGGCGCTGCCCTACCCCGACGGCTTCGCCGGCTGCGCCGTCGCCGTCAGCACCCTCGAATGCGTCGGCGACATCGAGGCGGCGTGCCGCGAGATCCGCCGTGTCCTGCGGCCGGGTGGCGTCCTGGTCGTCGTCACCCCGGGCAGTTCGCCGCTGTGGGACCTGGCCCTGCGGTTGTCCACGGGTGAGGACGCGCGGCTCTACGGCGACCGGCGGCAGCGGCTCCAGCCCGCGCTGCGCCGGAACTTCGGCCTGGTCGAAGAGGTGCGCGTGCCCGCCGGACCCGTCCTGCGCCTGTACACCGGGCTGCGCCTGGAGTCCCCGTGACGTCCGCGGACCCGCGGTCGCCGCCGCGCGCCCGCTGGTGCCTCGGCACGCGGCTGGTGGTGGCCGCCACCGCGGCCTGGACCGTGTACGTGCTGGCCCACGCGCTGCTGCACGGCCGGTGGTGGCTGTGGATGGTGGCCGAGTTCGCGCCTCCGCTGATCATGGTGCTGGTGCCGCTGGCGCTGCTGGCGGTGGTCCCCCTGGCCCGGCCCGTGCGCCGCCCGCTGTCGGTGCTGCTGGCGGCCCTGCTCGTGCTGGGTGTGCCGATGTCGGGCCTGACCTTCGGCGTGCCCGAGGCGGGGGCGGCGGGCTCGGGAGCCCGGGTGACGTTCTTCACCTGGAACACCGACGTCTGGACGCAGGACAAGGACCCCGGCGAGTTCTTCGCCTTCCTGCGGAGCAAGCGGGCGGACGTCTACCTGCTGCAGGAGTACCTGTTCTGGGACGACGCCCGCGGGGGACCGCTCAAGGTGGACGACACCGCCCGCCTGCGGGCCGAGTTCCCCGGCTACCACGTCGTGGCCGAGGGCGAGCTGGTCACGCTGTCCCGGCTGCCGGTCGTGGCGACGTACCCGCGGGCCGTGCCCCAGGCCGGAACGGACTGGTACTGGCGGGGCAACAAGGCCCAGCGCGTCGACATCCGGGCGGGCGCGACGACCCTGACGGTCTACAACGTGCACCTGTTCGTGCCGTGGCGCCGGGGCACCAGCCCCCTGGGCGCGGAGTTCTACCGCTTCGCGGGCGAGCAGTACACGCTGCGGCAGCGCGAGTTGTCGGCGTTGCGCGCCGACACCGCGCGCAACCCGCTTCCGGCGGTGATCGCGGGAGACTTCAACTCCCCGTGGATGGGGCTGGACCGGATGGCCGGGCTCGGGCCGCGCTTCCGGCGCGCCGATCCCACGGCCGCGCTGTACCCCTCGTCCTGGCCGGCGACCGACTACCCGTTCCCCCGGGTGTGGCGCCTGGACTGGGTCTTCGCCGGTACCGGCGCCCGGGTGAGCGACTACCGCTTCGAACCCGCCGGTGCGCTCTCCGACCACCTCGGCCAGGCGTTCTCCGTGGCCGTGGGCTGAGCGCGGACACGGTCCCCCCGACACCGGCGGCCGCGCCGGAAGGAGTGCCTCATGAAGACGCCGATCCGTTTCGACATCACGGTGGCCCTGGACTACTACGCGCCGTACGTGAGCGGCCTGACCGAGTCGGCCCGGCTGATCGCCGAAGGGCTCGCCGGGCGGGGGAGGCGCGTCGCGGTCGCCTGCACCCGGCACGACCGCCGTCTGCCGGACCACGAGGTGATCGACGGCGTGCACGTCTTCCGCGCGCCGGTCGTGGGGCGGGTGCGCAAGGGTGTGCTCAGCCCCGGCCTCCCGCCGCTCGCCGCCCGACTGGCCGCCCGGTCGTCGCTGCTGCACCTGCACGTGCCGATGCCGGAGGCGGCCGTGGTGTGCTGGTGCGCCCGGCGGATCCCGGTGGTGACCACCTATCACATCGACGCCTTCCTCCCGCCCGGCAGGCTGAACTCCTTCGGGATGGGCTTCGCCGACGCGTCTGCCAGGGTGGCGCTGCGCCGTTCGGACCTGATCGTGGTGAACAGCGACGACCAGATGCGCGGCTCACGGCTGTGGCCGGTGCTGCGCACCCGGCCGGTGGAGCCGATCCCCGCGCCCTGCGAGGAGCGCGGGGGAGGGGCCCCCACCCTGCGGGAAGGGCCCGGCCTGCACGTGGGGTTCCTCGGCAGGATCGCCGACGAGAAGGGCATCGAGTACCTGATCAGGGCGTTCAGGACGCTCGACGACCCGGACGCACGGCTGCTGATCGGCGGCGACTACACGAACGTCGCCGGCGGCAGCAACATCGGCTTTTTGCGGCACGAGGCGGGAGACGACGGCCGCATCCGCTTCCTCGGGCTGTTGCGCGGGCAGGCGATCCGGGACTTCTACGCGTCGATCGACGTCTTCGCGCTCCCGTCGATCGCCGAGTCGTTCGGCATCGTCCAGGCGGAGGCGATGATGGCCGGGGTGCCGAGCGTCACCACCGACCTCCCCGGGGGACGCCATCCCGTCGTGACGACGGGATTCGGCCGTGTCGTCCCGCCCCGCGACCCGGCGGCCCTGCTCGGCGCCGTCCGCGAGCTCGCGCGGCTGCCCGCGCGCGAGCGGGAACGGGGGCGCGCGCGGGCCAGAGGGCTGTTCGGCGTCGAGGCGTGCGTCGACGCCTACGACAAGGCGTTCACGGGTGTCCTGCGCGACGCGGCAACCCCGCACGAGGGCCCGCGTCACCGCTGGGGCGTGCTTCGCGGCGGCGGCTCGTAGGACCTTCCGCTCCTGGGCCCCGCGACGTGGGACGTGGGACCGAGCAGCTTCGCCTCCGACGCCTTGCGCACCGCGTCGATCCGGGACGCGGCGTTCAGCTTGGCGTAGACGTTGGTGAGATGGCGTTTGACGGTGGCCGGGGTCACGCCGAGCCGTTCCGCGATCGCCGAGTTGCTCATGGCGCGGGCCACGAGGTGGAGGATCTCCCGCTCCCTGACCGTCAGCGGGACGGGCGCCGCCTCCTCGCCCCGCGCGACGAGCCCGCCGAGGGTCCGCCAGGACACCGAGAGCGGCACGGTCGCGGGATTGCTGCGGACCGATCGCATCGCGGCGACCAGGCCGTCCGACCGGACCGCCTTGGTGAGGTAGGCGGCGGCGCCGCAGTCAAGGAGCTCACGCATGACCACCGCGTCGTCGTGCATGGTGAGCACGACGGCGGAGGTCTCCGGGCACGCGTCGCGCAGGTGCCGGATCACGGCCGCGGCGCCGGGACCCGGCATCTCGACGTCGAGCAGCAGCACGTCCGGCCGGGTCTCCAGGGTCACCGCGATCGCGCGCTCTCCCGTCGCCGCCTCACCCACCACCTCCAACCCGTCGTGGCAGGCGAGGACCTCCGTCATCCCCTCCAGGAACAGCGCGTGATCGTCGGCCAGCACGACCCTGATGGGCGTCACGAGTGCTCCCGCGGCGTCACTGCTCGTCCTTCTCCGGGGACTCCCCGTGCCGCGGCGGCGTCAGCGGGACCTCCAGGGTGACCATGGTGCCGCCGCCGGCGACGCTGAGCACGGTCAGCGTCCCCCGCAGCGCGTCCGCTCGCTCACGCATGGCGGTGAGGCCGCCGGTCCGTGCCATGGCCGCCGGATCGAACCCGGCCCCGTCGTCGGAGACCGTGGCGCGCACCTCCCTCGCCGTCACCTCGACGTCCAGCGTCACCCTGCCGGGGTCGGAGTGGCGCAGCGCGTTCCTGATCGCCTCGCGCAGGATCAGGTACAGCTCCTCGTTGAGGCCGGGGGTGAGCCTCGTGGTGTCGCCGGAGAACGCGACGTGCGTGTGCACCGTCGAAGGCGCGCAGATGTCGAGGTAGGCGCGCAACGCGTACTCGAGATCCTCGCCCGGCATGGGCCGCCGCAGCTCCGTGGCGAGCTGCTGGGTCGTCACGAGCGCCTCGTCGAGCATCTCGACGGCCCTGACCAGCTTCGCGGCCGCCTGGTCGGGGTGCCGGCCCGCGTAGCGCTCGTACAGATCCAGATGCTGGAGCGCGAGGTAGACCCCGTGTCCCACCCGGTCGTGGAGCTCCCTCGCGACGCGCCTGCGCTCCTCCCTCAGCGACGCGCGGAGCCGCTCGAACCGCGCGCTCTCGGAGGAGAGCGCGGCGAGCCTGAGCTGCTCGGTCAGCACCTGGTGGAGCGCGACGCTCAGCTCGGTCATGTTCCACCGGGCCGTTATCGCCTCGCGCGACGCCAGGGCGCCGAGCGCGACCTCGTACAGCGCCGTCGTCGTCCATGAGCTCTCGCCGGGACGAGCCCTGTGGACGTCGTAGGCGCTCCGCGGCGCCTGCTCCCGCTCCTCGTCCGGATGCGCCCGCATGCGCTCCAGCACGCCGTCGACCACCTCGGTCATCCAGCGGGTGAGTGTCGGAGGGGTGGGTGAAGAGCTCTCCCCCTGCCGTCCTCGCAGCAGGTACGCCGAGGCTATGTCGTCCACCAGCGCCCTGGTCTCGCCGTAGCTCGTCCAATCCGCCTTCTTCGGCACGAGGTACCTCCCCGATCGTCGCATTTCGTGATTGCTCTGCTACTCGCGACGCACCGGCGGCGTCGCCACTCACGGGCTCCCCATCTTTCGGGAAAGCCACCTCGGCAGGCCGGCAAGAGACTGTCCGCTCTATTCCACAGCATGCGCGTTCAGGCCGTCAGACGGCCTTTCGGCCTCCGTCAATGCTTTTTATTACCGCATTTAATGGTGCCGCCGGCGGGCGGAAATCGCCCGTGCGCGGCGGGACGGCATACGACGGTCGACGATCCCCCCATCGACGACCTCGGCGGGGATCTCCCGCCGGGTTCGACCCCGCCGAACCGGCGTGTACACCGTGAAAGTTTCACCGGGCCGGCGCGCCGAGAACACACGGCGTCATTCCATTCGCGGAGCCGAAACGATGTCAATATGGATATCAGACGGATCCGGGATACCCGGGGTCCGATGTGGTGGCACAAGATCGGCAGATACCTCGTAAAGGAGCCCGGCAATGGAACTCGGCCTGCACGTCGCCGACTTCCTGCACACCCTGGTCACCGGCGTCGTCTACCGCGAGCCCGGCCTCGTCGCCAAGCAGGTCACGACCCTGGACGTCCTCTCCGGCGGCCGCGCGGGCCTCGGCATCGGCGCCGCCTGGAACGAGGACGGGTCCCGGGGCCTCGGCTTCCGCTTCCCGCCCCCCGCGGAACGCCTGGAGCGGCTGGAGGAGGCGATCCAGATCTGCCTGCAGATGTGGAGCGGCAGCGAAGCCCCCTACAAGGGCGAGCACTACCGCCTCGACCGCACCCTCAACTCCCCGCCCGCCGTCTCCCGTCCCCGCCCCTACCTCCTGATCGGCGGCGAGGGCGAACGCAGGACCCTGCGCCTGGTCGCCCGCTACGCCGACGCCTGCAACATCTTCGCCGGCCCCGACGCCGCCCGCAGGCTGGAGGTCCTCAGACGCCACTGCGACGACGCGAGGCGCGACTACGACCAGATCGAGAAGACGACGGTCATCGGAGTGGACCCGGCCACCACCAAGGACACACTCACCCGCCGCCTCCTGGACCTGCGCGCCCTGGGGTTCACCGTCGCCTACACCTACAGCCAGGGAATCCCGGACCCGGGCACGGTCGTCGACCTGCTCGCCTCGGTGCTCCCCGAGATCCGCTGACCCTCCCGCTCATTCTCCGTTTCGCACGCGATTGTCGCGGCGGCGATTTCGGCACCGGTGGCGAATTCAGTATTAGTAGGGCCGCCAGTAATGCTTGGACCCCATTTGCGCTACGCCGTGGCGGGACCTTCCGGGCCGAATGGACGGTCGCCGCGGAGCGTGATGCGGTGCATCACTCTGTGGGTGGTGCCGTAGTCGCGGTTGGCGTAGTGGGATGTGCTGCGGTTGTCCCACATGGCGACGTCTCCGAGGCGCCAGCGGTGGCGGATTATGTGTTCGGGCTTGGTCAGATGCGCGTAGAGCAGGTCGAGGACGGCGCGGCTTTCGGCGTCCGACACGCCCACTATGTGCGAGGTGAAGCCGGGGTTCACGAATATGCCTTTGCGGCCGGTCTCGGGGTGGACGCGGATGACCGGGTGCTCCACCGGGTCGAGGGCGGTGACGGTGCGGCCGTCCCAGACGTTGCCCTTGCCGCCGCGGCGCTGGGCCAGGTAGTAGCCGAACTCGCGGTTGCCGTCGTGGACGGCGGTCAGCTGGTCCGCCATTTCCCGGACGGGCCGCGACAGGGACTCGTAGGCGAGCTGGCCGTCGGCCCAGCTGGTGTCGCCGCCGGACTCCGGCAGGGTGACGGCGCGCAGGATGGAGCCGAGCGGCGGGCGGGGCATGAAGGTGACGTCGGTGTGCCACACGTCGGCGAAGCCGTTGTCGGCGCTGTCGATCGCGTAGATCTCCGGGTGCGCCTCGTCCACGCCGGCGACGACCGGGTGGGAGGGGGTCAGCTCGCCGAGGCGCCGGCCCAGGGCGACCTGGCTGTCCTCGTCGAGGCGCTGGTCCCGGAAGAACAGCACCTTGCGGTCCACGAGCGCGGCGCGGACGGCGGCCAGTTCGGCGTCGGTGACGCTCGCCAGGTCGAGGCCGAGGACCTCGGCGCCGAAGGCGGGGCCGAGCGGGTCGAGTGTCAGCGTGGCGGCCGGGTGTGCCGTCGTGACGGTCATGGCGTGATCCTCCGGGTTCTCTCGGGTCAGGTGGCGCGGACGGCGTGGCCGATCTCGGCGCGCAGCGCGGCGTACCGCGGATGGGCGCGCAGCTCGTCGGGTTCCAGCCCGGTCCTCGGCAGGTCGACGTCGACGTCCAGGGCGACGCGGCCGGGACGGGGGGTCAGCACGATGACGCGGCTGCCGAGGAACACCGCCTCGTCGATGCTGTGCGTGACGAAGACGGAGGTGCGGCCGGTCTCGGCGCTCATCCGGCGCAGGTCCTCCTGCAGCCGCTCGCGGGTGAGGGCGTCGAGCGCGGCGAACGGCTCGTCGAGCAGCAGCAGCGGATCGTCCCCGGCCAGCGCGCGGGCGATCGCGACCCGCTGCTGCTGGCCGCCGGAGATCTGCCAGACGCGCCGGCCGGCGACGTCGTGCAGTCCCACCCGGCGCAGCAGCTCCTCGGTCCTGCGGGGGCGTTCCGCCCGCGGCACCCCGGCGTAGCGCAACGCCAGCTCGACGTTCCCGCCGGCGGTCTTCCAGGGGAACAGCCGGGGCTGCTGGAAGACGACGCCGGCTCCCTTTCCCGGGACCGGGGCGGCGCCGGTGACGCGCACCGTTCCGGTGGTGGGCGGCTCGAAGCCGGCGATGAGCCGCAGCAGGGTGCTCTTGCCGCAGCCCGACGCCCCGACGATCACCAGGAAGGCGCCGTCCGCGACGGTCAGGGACAGCGGCCCGAGCGCGGCGACGGCGTCCGCGCCCCGGCCGTAGACGTGCTCCACCTCGCGCACCTCGACGGCGGCGGGCAGCCGCCGCTCCGGTGCGGCCGTTCCCGCGCTCTCAGGAGAGGGCATCGGGGAGTCCCTTGTTGTAGATGGCCTTGTTGACGGTCTCCAGGTCGGGCACGGCGTCGATCTTCTGCTGGGCTTTGAGGAACTCCGCGGCGCTGAGCAGGTTGCGCGCGAGGCCGCCCGGGGCGCCGGGGGTGCCCAGCCACTCGGGACCGGAGAGGTCGGCGGGCTTGAGGAAAACGCCCAGGTCGAGCTGCTGCCCGGCGTCGGCGGGGCTGATGTTCAGCTCCGCCCCGATCGCGGTCGCGGCGGCGGTCCGGTCGCTCGCGATCAGGTCGAGCGCCCTGGCCTCGGCCTTGCGCCAGGCGTCGACGGCGTCCGGGTGGGCCTGCGCGAAGGCGGTGGACACGACGCCGAGGTCCAGCGTGGGCTTGCCCGCGGTGGCGAGCTCGCGGCTGGTGATCAGCACCTTGCCGTTCTTCTTGAGGGTGTCCAGCACCGGCAGCCAGACGTAGGCGGCGTCGATGTCGCCGCGTGTCCAGGCCGCCAGGATGTCCTGCGGTTCCAGGTCGATGATCTTCACTTCCGACTCGGGCACCTTGGCCTGGTCCAGGGCGGCGAGCAGGCTGTAGTGCGAGGTGGAGGCGAACGGGCTGGCCACCTTCTTGCCGCGAAGGCCGGCGATCGTGGTGATGCCGCTGCCGTCCCGGGCGACCAGCGCCTCGTTGTCGCCGGCGACGTCCAGGACGAACGCCACCTGGTAGGGGATGTTGAGCGGAGCCGACAGCCCGCGGGCCACCGGGCTGGAGCCGATGGCGGCGATGTCGACGCTCTTGGCGACGAAGGCGGTGTTGATGTCGGCGCCGGAGTCGAACTTCGTCCAGGTGATGCGGTAGCCGGGGAGCGCCTCCTCCAGCCAGCGCTTGTTCTTGACGACGAGGTCGCCGCTGGGGAACGCCTGGTAGGCCAGGCGGATGGTCTTCCCGGTGGCCGGGGCGCCGCCGCCCACGCCTCCGGAGGCGGCGCCGTCGCCGCAGGCGGCCAGAAGGGACGCCGCCAGGGCGGCCGCGGCGAGGGGCAGCAGGCTGCGCAGTCGCTTAGTGATCATGGGGGGTGTTTCCTTTCAGGCGCGGCCACGCCACGGGATGAACCTGTGCTCCAGCAGGCGCAGGGCGCCGTCGATGAGCAGACCCGAGATGCCGATGGCGAGCAGCCCCAGCACCACGACGTCGGTCTGCAGGTAACGCTGGGCGTCGCGGACCATGCCGCCGATGCCGGGGACGCCGTTGATGGTCTCCGCCGCGACGACGGAGGAGTAGGCGATGCCCACGGCCAGCCGTACGCCGGTGAAGATCTCCGGCAGGGCGCTCGGCAGCACGACGTCCCCGATGACGTTCCACCGCGTCGCGCCGAGGGCCCGCGCGGCCTCCACCAGCCCCGCCGGGGCGGCGTACACGGCCGAGGCGGTGGCGACGGCGACCGGCGGGAGCGCGGCGATGGTGAGCAGCCACAACTTGGGGCTCTCGTCGATGCCGAACCAGATGACCAGCAGGCTGAAGTACGCCAGGGGCGGCAGGGCGCGGACGAAGGTCACCAACGGCTCGGTCACCACGCGGATCCACGGCACGGTGCCCATCACCACCCCGAGCACGAGCCCGGCCGCGACGCCGAGGACCGAGCCCACGAGGATGCGGCGCAGGCTGACCCCCAGATGCTCGACGAGCAGGTGGCCGCTGTACCCCCGGACACCGTCGTGCACGGTCGAGGTCTGCACGAGCTGGTCCCACACCGCGCGCGGCGAGGGAATGAACGAGGGGTTGCGCATCGCGGCCGCCACCACCTGCCACAACACCAGCAACACCAGCAGGGAGAGCACGCGCACACCGAACCGGCGCACCCAGCCGCGCCGGACGCTCCGCCCGGGTGCCCCCGGGCCGCGCCCCGCCGCGGGACCGGCCTCCGGGTCGGCGGCCGGATCGGGGCGGAGGGAGACGGGAGAGGTCACGGCCTCCTCCCGGGGCATGCCTGCATAAACACATATATTTCCTACCGTAAATACATGAATTATGCAACAGGCCCGCGTAAGGCCCGTTTCACGCCGTGCGCGGGGAAGAGGGAAGGGCGGCTAATCGCTTGGCGCGGAGTCCGGCCAGTACGGGAGCGACCGGCCCGCGGCGGACGCGATAGCCGCGCCGTCCAGGGCGGTGATGCTCAGGTCGATTCCGGCGGCGGGCCACTTTACGGCGAGCTCGAAGGTCTCCGGGGGTGGGGAGGGCCAGAGCCACAGGCCCATGGTGACGACGCCCGCGTCGTCGTCGCCGCTGCGCATGGAGACGCCGCCGAGCAGCAACGAGAGCCGCGGTGGCGGTGGCGGGTCCCGCTGGAGCCTCGTCAGGTCGAAACTCTGCCCGACGGTGGTGGCCTTGACGCCGCCGGCGAAGCGGACGCCGAATCGCAGGAGCTTGTCCGGCAGACGGTCGGCGCCCACCTCGCCGACCATGTGGGGGTACACCGACAGCTGGAGGGCCTGGAAGTCACCGGGGGACAGGGTGTGGCGCCGCAGGACGATGTCCACGTTCATCAGGCAGCCGTTGCCGAAGGCCTGGAGCGTCGGCAAGGTGACGGCGACGTCCGGGGTGCGGGCCAGCACCAGACCGCTGACCACCACGGCGCCCATCTCTTCCGCCGGGGGCGCGTACCAGGCCGGCAGTCCGGGCCTGGACGGGCGGGTCGTTTCTTCCTCTGCCGCCGGGGGCTCGAAGAACATGCCTTCACCCTACGGAGAAATCCCGTGGCCGCGCGGGGGCCGCCGGCCCGGCGGCCCGGCTCCGGTCTCGTACGGCCGGGATCATCTGGGTACGCTGTCGTCTAGATCGGTTTCGCCTGTCCGCGGCCCGGTGCCGTCTGGGCGGGGTTGAGACCGGCCGCTGCGATGTGCCGGCGTAAGGGGAACCAATGCGTCTCTTGCTGCCCGTCCCTCTCCTCGTCCTCATGCTGGTCGCGACCGCCTCGGTGGTGAGCGCCTCCTCCGCGAACGCCGCGCAGGAGTACCGCGTACTGCAGCTCAACCTGTGCCACGGCGGCGTCAACACCGCCTGCTACAACGGGGCCGCCACCCTCCAGGAGGCGCGCGACGTCATCAACGCGAGGCAGCCGCAGGTCGTCTCGCTCAACGAGATCTGCAGGAACGACCTGCCGCCACTGGCCACCGCCATGGGCAACGGCTTCGGCACGTTCGCACCGGCCCGCCGCCCCGACGGCACGCCCGTGCGCTGCACCAACGGCGACGAGTACGGCAACGGCCTGATCTTCCGCTCACCCACCGCGGGAACCGTCTTCTCCGGGGTGTACGCCACCCAGGACAGCGGGACCGAGAAACGGGTGTACGTGTGCGTGGAGTTCCCCGACCTGATCGGTTGCAGCACCCACCTGTCGACCACGGGGAACGTCGCCATGGCGCAGTGCAAGGCGGCCGTCGCGATGCTGCGCGACAGGGCGCTGGCCGGCAAGCCGACCGTGCTGGCCGGCGACTTCAACCTCCGGTACGCCCCGCTGTTCGGGCTCAACGTCCAGGACTGCAACGCGTCCCCCTTCTTCCGCAAGGGAGACGGCTCCGTCCAGCACGTCTTCACGGCCAACATGGGCTTCACCCGCACCGAGGTGATCGGCATGAGATACACCGACCACCCGGCCCTGCACATCGTCCTGACCCGGCCGTGACGGCGAGGATCAGCGGGTGACGGCGTCCGAGGTGTCCTCCTCGACCAGGAAGCCGCCGGACTGGTGGTGCCACAGGCGGGAGTAGGGGCCCTGGTTCTGGAGGAGTTCGTGGTGGGTGCCCTGTTCCACGATGCGGCCCCGGTCCAGGACCACGAGGCGGTCCATGCGGACGACGGTGCTCAGGCGGTGGGCGACCACCAGGGCGGTGCGGTCGCGCATCAGGGCCCACAGGGCTTCCTGGACGAGGATCTCGCTTTCGGAGTCGAGGGCGCTGGTGGCCTCGTCCAGCAGGAGGATGGGGGCGTCGCGCAGGATGGCGCGGGCGAGGGCGACGCGTTGCCGCTGGCCGCCGGAGAGTTTGACGCCGCGTTCGCCGACGAGGGTGTCGAAGCCGCGGGGGAGGGATTCGGCGAACTCGGTGACGTGGGCGGCGTGGGCCGCCTGGTGGATCTCGGCGTCGGTGGCGCCTGGCCGGGCGAAGGCGATGTTCTCGCGGAGTGTGCGGTGGAACATGGCGGGTTCCTGGGGGACGTACGCGATGAGGCCGCGCAGGTCGGCCTGGCGCAGGCGGGTGATGTCCTGGCCGCCGATCAGGATGCGGCCTTGGTCGATGTCCATGAGGCGGAGCAGCAGGCGGGTGAGGGTGGTCTTGCCGCCGCCGGAGCGGCCGACGAGGCCGATCTTGGTGCCGCTGGGGATGTTCAGGTCCAGGCCGTCGAACAGGGGCGGGTTGCCGGCGTGCGCGAACGCCACCCGCTCGAAACGGACGCCGGCGCCGGCGGGGCGCAGCGGCTGCGGATCGGCCGGGTCGAGCACACGCGGCGGCGTGAGCAGGAGCGCGGTGAACTGGGCCGACTCGGTGAGCACGCTCTCCATGCGGCGGTAGATCTGGTTGAAGTCGAACATGATGCTGATCGTGTTCGTGTAGTAGGTGAACGTCACCACGATCGCCTCGACGCCGAGGCCGCCGCGCAGCGCGACGGCGAGCAGCAGGCCCGCGGTGCTGGCGAGGACCGACAGCGGTGCGACGACGGTGTCCACCCGGAGGTTGCTGTAGTCCCAGGACCGCACGGTCAGCCTGCGCTGCTCGGCGAGGCGGATCCGGTGTTCCGCTTCCTCGCGGTCCTCGGCGGCGAAGGCGCGGACGGTCTCCATGTTGGCCAGCACGTCGGAGACGTGCCCGGACACCCGCACCTTCGCGGCCTCTCGCCGGTCCACCAGTTTCTGGCGGCGGCGGACGAGCGGGGCGACCAGGAAGCCGGTGACGGCGATGAGGCCCACCAGGACGACGACCAGCAGCGGGTGGTACTGCCACAGCACCACCGAGGCGAACGCGAGCGGCACCAGCTTGGCCATGATCGAGAACGTCAGCGTGTCGGTGAAGTCCTCGAACCCGTTGGAGAAGTTCAGCACGCGTTTGGTCAGTGAACCGGCGAAGTTGTCGTGGAAGAACGCGGCGTCCTTGGCCAGCAGCTCGTTCATGCCCGTCGCGCCGAGCCGCTCGATGCCCCGGGCCTCCGTGCGGTTCAGGAAGTGCAGGCCCAGCCGCCACAGCGCCTCACCCGCGAGCAGCAGCGCGCCGAAGCCGAGCACGTACGGCAGGAGCACGTCGACGGTGCCGCTCCCGCCACCGGCCAGATGCCCCACGATCCGGCCCACCACCAGCGGCGCGAGGTAGAACAGGCAGATGTTCCCGAGCGCGGGAAGGGTCAGCGCGGGCACGGCGACCCGCCACTGCTCCCGCAGCATCCCGTTGTAGTACCGCAGCGCCAGCATGACGGCCGACCTGCGGGCGGGCGGTTCGTCTTCGGAGAAATCGAGTGATTCGCTCACAGCCCCCCCGCCCTTCGAACACTCATGGCCAATGGCCATGGTGACGCAGGGTGGGCGGCGGTAGCGAACGGTTTTCGCCGGGCCGGGCGCGGCGGGTGGCCGCGCGCGGGGCAGGTCGTGGCCGCGAACCACGCCGCGACCTGCCCCGGCGCGGGACGCCTCACCCCAACGGGATCAGTGCCACGGGCTCGGGCCGTTCACATGTGCTCGTGACGGTCACCGCCGTCCCGGAGTGCGCCGAGGACAGCAGTGACTCCATGACGTCGAGCACGTGGTACGCCAGCGCTCCGCCCGCGCGGGGCTCCCGGCCCGCCGGCGTCGCGGCGAAGTCGGCCAGGCCCACCCCGCGCCCGGCCTCGGTGTAGCCGGCCCCGGCGGGGATGGTCTCCCAGTCCTCCCCGGTCACCCTCTTCAGCAGGACGGGGCCGTCGAAGTGGTTGGGGTCCGGGACGGCGAGCGAGCCTCGTTCGCCGTGCACCTCGATGTTGGGCGCACGGGTGGCCGCCCCGTCGAAGCTCATCACGAGGGTGGACATCGCCCCCGACGCGTGGACGAGCACGCCCGTGACGTGCGTGTCCACGGACACCGGGATCTCCTCGCCGCCGCGGGGGCCCGAGCCGATGGTCCGCTTGGCGCGTGTACGGCTGGCGGCGCCGACGACCGTCGTCACCGGGCCGAGCAGGGTGACCAGGCTGGTGATGTAGTAGGGGCCCATGTCCAGGAGCGGGCCGCCGCCGGGGGCGTAGTAGAAGTCGGGGTTCGGGTGCCAGCGTTCGTGGCCGGGCGTCATCATGATCGCGGTCGCCGAGATCGGCCTGCCGATCAGGCCGTCGTCGATCGCCTTGCGCGCGGTCTGCGTGCCGGTGCCGAGCACGGTGTCCGGCGCGCAGCCCACCCGCACCCCGGCGGCGGCGGCCGCGCGCAGCACCCGCGCGGCGTCCTCGCCGGTCGCGGCGAGGGGCTTCTCGCTGAAGACGTCCTTGCCGGCCGCGACGGCCAGCAACGCGATCTCGGCGTGCGCGGCGGGGATGGTGAGGTTCAGCACGACGTCGACGCGCGGGTCGGCCATGAGTTCCGCCACGCTCAGCACGTCGACCTCCGCGTGCGACCGCACCGCCTCCCTCGCGCGTCCGAGGTCCTGGTCGGCCACGGCGACGAGCCGCAGTCCCGGCAGCCGGTCGATGGTCTGGAGGTACTGGGCGAAGATGACCCCGCACCCGACGACACCGATGTTCACCGGCTGGCCCACAGCATTCCCCTCTCGATGATGGTGCGCACGTTGTCGTCGCGCAGGACGTCGAGACTGTGCCCCGGGGTCGCGACGAAGATCTTTCCGCTGCCCCATTCGCGGGTCCAGACCGCCGGTGAGGTGACCTCCCTGTGCCAGGGGTCCCACGGGCGGATCTTCTGCGTGCTGGTGGCCAGCACGTCGACGTACTCGTCGCTCAGCACCCAGTACTGCTCGGTGACCAGGTCGAAGTCCGCGATGCCCGCGGTGATGGGGTGGGTGGCCGCCGCGGGCAGCATGGTGACGGTGTACGGGACGAAGTTGTCGGCCTGCGAGCCGTCCCGCTCGGCCGGGTCCTTGCCGGGGTGGCAGGCGAACTGCCCGCCGATGAGGTGCAGGTAGTCGGAGGAGTTGCGGAAGGAGTCGGCGATGCCGCCGTGCCAGCCGGCCATCCCCGTCCCGGCCCGGATCGCGGCCTCCAGCCCCTGGAGCTCCTCCGGCTTGATCGTGCCCATGGTGTAGCACTGCACGACGAGGTCGACCCCGGACATGAACGCCGCGTCCGCGTACGGCGCCGGCGAGTCCGCCCTGTGCACCTCGAATCCGTGCTCCTCAAGGAAGGGGATGAAGAGCTCGGTGGCCTCCACCGGGACGTGGCCTTCCCAGCCCCCCCGGATCACCAGAGCTCTGCGGCCGTGATCGACTGTCATGCTTTCACCTATCGCTAAAGGGCAAACGACTCCAATCCTGACATTTCATGCGGATAGTCACTACCGGCGGGCTCGCCACGGATCTCTCCGGGCCGCGTCAGCGGCGGACGGCCGCGGGGGTGTCCTCCTCCTCGACCAGGAAGCCGCCGGACTGGTGGTGCCACAGGCGGGAGTACGGCCCCTGGGCCTGGAGGAGTTCGTGGTGGGTGCCCTGTTCCACGATGCGGCCCCGGTCGAGGACCACGAGGCGGTCCATGCGGACGACGGTGCTCAGGCGGTGGGCGACCACGATGGCGGTGCGGTCGCGCATCAGGTGCCACAGGGCTTCCTGGACGAGGATCTCGCTTTCTGAGTCGAGGGCGCTGGTGGCTTCGTCCAGCAGGAGGATGGGGGCGTCGCGCAGGATGGCGCGGGCGAGGGCGACGCGTTGCCGCTGGCCGCCGGAGAGTTTGACGCCGCGTTCGCCGACCAGGGTGTCGAAGCCGTCCGGGAGGGCCTCGGCGAACTCGGTGACGTGCGCCGCCTGGGCTGCCTGGTGGATCTCGGCCGTGGTGGCACCCGGCCGGGCGAACGCGATGTTGTCGCGTAACGACCGGTGGAACATGGCGGGTTCCTGGGGGACGTACGCGATGAGGCCGCGCAGGTCGGCCTGGCGCAGGCGGGTGATGTCCTGGCCGCCGATCAGGATGCGGCCTTGGTCGATGTCCATGAGGCGGAGCAGCAGGCGGGTGAGGGTGGTCTTGCCGCCGCCGGAGCGGCCGACGAGGCCGATCTTGGTGCCGCTGGGGATGTTCAGGTCCAGGCCGTCGAACAAGGGCGGGTTGCCGGCGTGCGCGAACTCCACCCGCTCGAAACGGACGCTCGCGTCGGCGGGGCGCAGCGGCTGCGGGTTCTCCGGGTCGGTCACCCGCGGCGGCGTCAGGAGAAGCTCCGTGAACTGGGCCGCCTCGGTGAGCACGCTCTCCATCCGGCGGTAGATCTGGTTGAACTCGAACATGATGATGATCGCGTTCGAGTAGTAGGTGAACGTCACCACGATCGCCTCCACGCCGAGGCCGCCGCGGAGGCTGACCGCCAGGAGCAGCCCGGCCGTGCTGCTGAGGACCGACAGCGGTGCGACGACGGTGTCCACCCGGAGGTTGCTGTAGTCCCAGGACCGCACGGTCAGCCTGCGCTGCTCGGCGAGCCGGGTGTGGTGCTCGGCCTCCTCGCGGTCCTCGGCGGCGAAGGCGCGGACGGTCTCCATGTTGGCCAGGACGTCGGAGACGTGCCCGGACACCCGCACCTTCGCGGCCTCTCGCCGGTCCACCAGCTTCTGGCGGCGGTGGACGAGCGGGGCGACGAGGAAGCCGGTGACGGCGATGAGGCCCACCAGGACGACGACCAGCAGCGGGTGGTACCGCCACAGCACCACCGAGGCGAACGCCACCGGCGTCAACTTGGCGACGATCGAGAACGCGAGGGTGTCGGTGAAGCCCTCGAACCCGTTGGAGAAGTTCAGCACGCGTTTGGTCAGCGAGCCGGCGAAGTTGTCGTGGAAGAACGTGGCGTCCTTGGCCAGGAACTCGTTCATGCCCGTCGCGCCGAGCTCCTCGATCCCCCGGGCGTCCACGCGGATCAGGGCGTGCACACCCGCCCGCCACAGCACCTCGCCCGTGATCAGCAGCGCGCCGAAGCCCAGGACGTACGGCAGGAGCACCTCGGCGGTGCCGTCCCCGCCCTCGGCCAGACGCCCCACGATCCCGCCCACCACCAGCGGCGCGAGGTAGAACAGGCAGATGTTCCCGAGCGCGGGAAGTGCCAGCGCGGGTACGGTGAGCGGCCACTGTCTCCGCAACTGCCCGATGTAGTACCGCAGCGCCAGCATGACGGCCGACCGCCGGGCGGACGGTACGGCCGCAGGGGAATCAGGTGATCCGAACACGGTAATCCGCCCCCTCCGAACGCCCCACCGTCGTGGCCATGTTCGCGCGGGGCGGGCGGCCGGAGCGAACTGTTTTCTCCGGCCGGGGCGGCGGTGCCGTCAGGGAGAGCCGGTGGCCGGGGCCTCCGCCTGCGGCCGGGACTGCCAGCGGGCCCAGTCCGCGCTGATCGCGCTCGCCGCCTTGATGAGCCGCGGCAGGTGCTGGTCGACGAGGGTCTCGACGCTGGTCTCGGCCGAATGGACGGTCACGTTCATCGCGGCCCGGACCACACCTTGCCCGTCCCGGATCGGCACCGCCACCGACCGGATGCCCGGGGCCAGCTCGTCGTCGGCGAGCGCCCAGCCGCGGGCCCGCACCTCGCGCAGCATCGCGTCGAGGGCGGCCCGGGTGTGCCTGACCCGTGGCTCCACCCGGGAGCGGCCCGGTTGCGCGAGCGCGGCGCCGAGCGCGTCCGGGTCGAGCGCGGCGAGCAGCACCTTGCCCTGCGAGGTCACCTGCGCCGGGAACCGGGTGCCGATCTGGACCCTCAGTGTGATGATCCTGGGCACCGCCACCCGGGCCACGTAGACGATGTCCGAGCCGTCGAGCTGCGCCATCGACGTGGACTCGCCGCTCGCCGCGACCAGGTCCCGCATGTGCGGGCGGGCGATGTCCCACAGCGAGAGCGCGCCGATGTACGCCATGCCGAGCCCGGCGGCCACCTCGGTGAGGGTCAGCCGCGGGTTGTCGGCGTGGAACGCGGTGATCACGTTCAGGTCATAACGAGATGCGCAGGCGCTCCCTAGCTGTCATCGGCACCGTCCTGGTGCTCGGCGCCGCGGCCGCGGGATGCGGCGACGGCTCGGGCTCCTCGGGAGGGGGCGGCGACAAGCCCATCGTCGTCGGCTCCACCCTGTCGCTGACCGGCGCGTCCGCCGCGACCGGCCAGATCCACAAGATCACCGGTGAGGTGTACGTCGACCGGCTCAACGCGACCGGCGGGCTGCTCGGCCGCAAGGTCGAATGGAAGGTCGTCGACGACCAGTCCGACCAGGCCAAGGTCAGCCAGCTCTACGAGCGCCTGATCGGCCAGGACAAGGTCGACCTGACACTACCCGCCGGCCACCACCGACTGGGCGCCGATCGCCGCCCAGGTCCGTGAGGCCGACCCCGACCTGGTCGTCAACAACGGCCTCGGCGTGGACGCGGCGAACATCCTGCAGGCGATGGCCCAGCTCGACTACCGGCCGAAGCAGATGTTCGGGCTCTTCCCCGCGCCGGGGCCGCTGCTGGCGCTCGGCGACGACGCCGAGGGGATGCTGTCGGTGTCGATGTTCGAGCCGAACAAGCCGACCCTCGACAAGCTCGGCCCGGCGGCCACCGAGATCACCGCCGAGTTCACCAAGCGCGCCCAGGCGGCGAAGCTGCCGTACACCGTCTTCGAGACCCAGGCCGCGGCGTCCTGGAACGCGTGGGAGATCCTCACCGCCGCGGTGAAGAGCAGCAACGGCACCGACCAGCGCGAGATGTGCGACACGCTGCACCAGAAGGGCGCCGACACGACGTTCAGCGGGCACCTGACCTTCGATCCGAAGGTGCACAACTTCTGGCCCACCACGCAGAGCCTCAAGCAGATCCAGAAGGGCGAGTGGGTCACCGTGTGGCCCGCCGGCCGGGCCGCCGCTCAGTTGCAGGGCCCCCGCTCCTGACCGCCGCCCGGGTGACCGGCCCCGCGCCGGTCACCCGGGTTCCGACCCGACCCGAGGCTGACCCCCGCATGAACGTTATCCAGGCCATGCTCACCGGAGCGCTGATCGGTGGCCTCTACGTCCTCATGGCCACCGGCCTCTCGGTGACCTTGGGCGTGCTGCGCGTCATCAACCTGGCCCACTTCGGGCTGATCCTGATCGGCGCCTACCTGACCTTCCAGGTGGCCACCTCCTGGCACCTCGACCCGGTCCTGACGCTCGTGGTCACCGTGCCGGCCATGTTCCTCGCCGGGGCCGCGATCCAGTGGCTGTTCGATCTGCTGCGGCTCACCGAGTTCAACTCGCTGCTGGTCAGCTTCGGACTGCTGATCATCACCATTCAGGTGACGAGCAACGTCTGGAGCGCCGACTTCCAGCGGATGTCCGCCGAGATCAACCCGTACGCCACCCGGTCGGTCGCGATCGGACGGCTGGTCTTCCCGGTCACGACGCTGGTGGCCTTCGGGCTGGCCGCGCTGGTGGTGCTCGCCGCCCACCTGGTGCTGCGCCGCACCTTCGCCGGCCGGGCGATGCGGGCCATCGCCCAGGACCGGGCGATGGCCGGCGCGTTCGGCGTCGACCACCGCCGGCTCAGCGTGCTGCTCGGGGGAGTGGTCGGGGCCACCGCCGCCCTGGCCGGGATGGTCTTCGCCCTCGCCAACGCGCTGACCCCGGAGACCGCGTACGAGTGGTTCGGCACCGTCTTCGCGGTGGTGATCCTCGGCGGAATCGGCGAGGTGGTGGGGACGTTCGCGGCCGGTGTCCTGGTCGGCGTCCTGTCCGGCGTGGTCTCCGCGGTGTGGTCGCCGGCGACCGCGCCGTTCGTGCTCTTCTCGGCGATCATCCTGGCCCTGCTGCTGCGCCCGCAGGGTCTGTTCGCGGCGGGAGGTGCCCGATGATGCGCCGAGACGGCACCGGGCTGTCGGCGGCGTTCCTGGTGCTGGTCGCGGTGGGCGCGTTCAGCGACCAGCTGGGGCTGCCGTCGTTCTATCTCATCCTGCTCGGGTCGATCTGCTTCTGGATCGCGCAGGCGACCAGCTGGAACATCCTCTCCGGGTACAGCGGCTACTTCAGCTTCGGCCAGGCCGCGTACGTCGGCGTCGGGGCGTACACCACGGCGGTGCTGAGCGGGCGGTACGGCGTCGGCTTCTTCCTCACCATCCCGCTCGCCGCCGTCCTGTGCGGGCTGCTGGCGCTCGGCGTGGGCGCCGTCGCGTTCCGGCTCGGGTCGCTGCGCGGCGAGATCTTCGCCCTGCTGACCCTCGCGGTGCCGTTCATCCTCGCCGCGTTCGCCCGGATCAACCGGTCGATCGACGGCGGGCAGGGGAGCACCGTCCCGATCCCGGAGCTACCTGACGCGTTCGGCTCGTTGCAGCAGTTCCAGTACCTGCTCGCCCTGCTGGTCGCGGCCGTCGCGGTCGCGGTCGCGTACGCCGTCCAGCACAGCCGGACCGGCTCGGCGCTCGCGGCGATCCGCGACGCCGAGGACGTCGCCGAGGTGATGGGGGTGGCCACCTTCCGCTACAAGATGCTGGCCATGCTGATGAGCGGCGTGCTCGGCGGGGTGGCCGGCAGCGTGTACGCGCTGCAGATCGGCTTCGTCACCGTGGAGAGCGTCTTCGGCCTGACCATCCCGCTCTTCGTCATCGTGATGGCGGTGCTCGGCGGCCGTACCCACTGGCTCGGCCCGGTGATCGGCGCGGTGCTGATCGTCGTCCTGCAGGACCGGCTCTCCTCGTACGGCCTGGACGCCTGGTACTCGATCATCCTCGGCGGCGTCCTCGCGCTGCTGGTCGCGCTCTCTCCCGACGGCCTGTACGCCCGGCTGCGGGCCCGCCCGCTCGTCGCCCTCGGCTCCCTGCTCGTGGCCGGCGGGGGACTGGCGGTGCTCGGCGACTGGGGCGAGCTTCTCGACTGGCTGCTCGCCGGGATGCTCGCGGCCGGCCTGTCGGCGATCGTGCTGGGCTCCCGGTGGGGCACCGCCAGGTTCCCCGTCCGGCGGACCGGCACGACCACTCGGTCCGCACCTGCCGAGCCCGTACCCGCCGGGCCCGTGTCTGCCGAGCCTGTACCCGCCGAGCCCGTACCCGCCGAGCCCGTACCCGCCGAGCCCGTGTCTGCCGAGCCTGTACCCGCCGCGTCCGTGTCCGCGTCTGCCAAGTCCGTAGCCGCCGCGTCCGTGGCCGCGGAGCCGGTGCCCGCCGAGGTCGTGGCCGGCGAGGCCGGGGCGGGAGACGGTGCCGGGCGGCTCGGTGCGGTGCTCGTCGAGTGCCGCGAGGTGGCCCGCCACTTCGGCGGGGTGCACGCGCTGGAGGACGTCACGCTGGACATCCGGGCCGGTGAGCTGGTGGGCCTGGTGGGGCCGAACGGGTCGGGCAAGACGACGCTGGTCAACCTGCTGTCCGGGGCGTTCCGGCCGACCCGTGGCCTGATCCGCCTCGATGGGCAGGACATCACCCGCATGGCCCCGCACAAGATCGCCCACGTCGGCATGGCCCGCACCTACCAGATCCCCCGGGCGTTCGGCTCGACCGCGGCACCTGCCTCGCCGACGGCGAACCGCAGGCCGTGCTGAACGACCCCGACGTCATCCGTGCCTATCTCGGGAGGCAGGCCCATGTCTGAGCCGCTGCTGCGGGTCCGGGACCTCGACGTGCGCTACGGCGACGCGCAGGCGCTGTGGGACGTGGCGATCGACGTCCACGAGGGAGAGGCCGTCTGCGTCGTCGGCCCCAACGGCGCCGGGAAGTCCACCCTGGTCACCGCCATCGCCGGGATCCACCCGGCGCACCGCGGCCGGATCGGCGTCGGCGGGGTCGACGTCACCCGCCTGCGCGGCCACCAGATCTGCGGCCACGGCGTGGCGATCGTGCCCGAGGGCCGGCGGAGCTTCCCCCGGATGACGGTCCTGGACAACCTGATCCTCGGCGCCTACCGCAAGGCCGCCCGCCGGGCGCACCGGGCGACCCTGGCCGGCGCGTACGAGATCTTCCCCCGGCTCGCCGAACGCGCCGGCCAGCCGGCCGGCAGCCTCAGCGGCGGCGAACAGCAGATGGTGGCGATCGGCCGCGCCCTGATGGCGCAGCCACGGCTCCTGCTGCTCGACGAGCCTTCACTCGGCCTGGCCCCGGTCCGGGTGGACGAGGTCTACGACGCGATCGAGCGCATCAACAAGCGCGGCGTGAGCGTCGTCGTGGTGGAACAGGACGTCCAGCGCGCACTGGCCGTCGCCGGCCGGGCGTACCTGCTGGGCGAGGGCCGCGTGGTGCTCTCCGGCCCGGCCGCCACCCTGCGCGACAGCGCCGAGGTCCGGCGCAGCGTGCTCGGACTGTGAGCCGCCGCCGGGAGGCGTCCGGCCGTGGCCGCCGATGAACGTTTCGTTCGGCGCGGAGGTGTTCCGGCAGCTGGGCGGGCCTTGGGCAGGGAGCTTTCGCGGTGTTGTTGTTCTCCGGTCAGGGCGTGGTGGACGGTGGGGGCCGGACGACGCGAGGGGACCCGATGCTCGGTGGGGCGTGCCTGACCCTTACGTCCTGAGCCCTTGAGACCTGAGGAGAGAAGTGCGGATGAGGTTGCGCGCACACCCGTCGTCGCACGATGGCATGGACACGTCCGAGGGCCGGCGGCGCCGGTCCCGGATCCTGCGGCTGTTCGTCGCGGTGGCGTCCGCCCTCGTGCTCACCCCCGTCCTGGCCACGCCCGCGCTGGCGCACGGCGCGGTCAGTGACCCGCCGGCGCGGGCGTACAGCTGCTACACGCGGTGGGCCAGTGACTGGCAGGCGCCGCGGATGGCGACCGAGGACCCGATGTGCAACCAGGCGTGGCGGGCCGATCCCAACGCCATGTGGAACTGGAACGGGCTGCTGCGCGACGGCGTGGGCGGCAACTACCAGACCGCAGTCCCGGACGGGCAGCTGTGCAGCGGCGGCCGGACCTCGAGCGGCCGGTACGCCGCGCTCGACGAGCCGGGTGCCTGGAAGACCGTGGACCTCCCCAGCAGGTTCACCCTCAACCTGCTGGACGGGTCGTCGCACGGCGCCGACTTCATCCGCGTCTACGTGACCAGGCAGGGCTTCGACGCCACCACCCAGCGGTTGCGCTGGAGCGACCTGGAACTGGTCACCACGACGGGCAGGATGCCCACCGGCACCACGACGCCGGTGCAGGTCAACGCGCCCGGCCGCACCGGCCGCCACATCGTCTACACCCTGTGGCAGGCCAGCCACCTCGACCAGTCGTACTACTTCTGCAGCGACGTCAACTTCACCGGCGGCCAGACCCCACCCCGACCCCGACCCCCACTCCCACCCCGACCCCGACGCCGACACCCACCCCGACCGTGACGCCCACCCCCACCCCCACTCCGACTCCGACCCCCACGCCGACCGGCAACCTGGGCTGCTCGGCCACCTACCGGGTCGTCTCGCAGTGGTCCGGCGGCTTCCAGGGCGAGGTGCGCGTGGTCGCGGGCTCGTCCGCGATCCGCGGCTGGACGGTGAGCTGGACACTCGGCGCGAACGAGGCGGTCAACTGGCCGTGGAGCGCCACCGTGACCACGAGCGGATCCACGGTCACCGCCCGGGACGCGGGCTACAACGGCGCGCTCGCCGCCGGAGCCGCCACCACCTTCGGCTTCCTCGGCACCGGAAGCGCGAGCACTCCCACCCTCAGCTGCACCGCGTCCTGATCCCCCGAGGGAACAGCCGGTCCACCCGATGACGACGGCCCGCCGCGCCCCCGTGCGGCGGGCCGGCGCGTGAGCCGCACGCGTCCGGCGCCGGGCGCCCTCAGTAGCTGAAGGTGGTCGCCCCCTCGTCGCCGATCCATTGCCACATGGGGACGGTGCCGCCGAGCTCCGCCCCCTCGATCAGCCGGTCGCCGTCGAGCCCGCGGGAGTCGAAGCAGATCGGGCAGACCAGGTACCGCCCGCCCGCCTTGGCGTACCGGGCCAGCAGGCCGGCGAGCGGAGGGCAGCCGTCGCACGCCGTGGCGGTGGCGACGCCGGTCAGGGCGAGCCGGGCCGCCTCCTTGGTGAGGAACATGAGGGTGGGGCGCCCCTGCTCGGCGGCGCCGAGCGCGACCAGGAACGCGACGGTGACCCGCTCGGGGTCCTCGAGTCCGGTGGTCAGACTGATGACGGCCTTTCCAGGCATGTGGTTCTCCTTCGGTGGACGGGACGTCGTCAGGGCCCGGCGGGGCTTTCGAGCGCCGCGCGGATCCCGGAGGGCAGGTCGTCGAAGATCGCGTCAGGTATGGCGCCGGTCGCGGAGAGGATGCCGCTGAAGAAGCGGCGCAGGCAGACGGCCACGACGATCTGGAGGATGTCGGCGTCGGTCAGGGCGTGCTCGCGCAGGAGCCCGATGTCCGCCTCGCTCACCGTGACGGGATCGGCGGCCACGCGCCCGGCGAAGTCCATGACGGCGACGTCCGCCGGGGAAAGCCCGGCGCCCCGGTCACCGGTGACGACCGCGTGCCACGCGGCGTCGTCACGCAGCAGGCCACGCAGCACACTCGCGTGCGCGAGGGCACAGTACGTGGAGCCGAGCCTGCGGGCCGCGGTGAGCGTGACCAGTTCGTAGCGACGAAGGTCCATACCGTCCCGGACGGTCTCGCTCAGGTGAAGCCAGGCGGTATGGACGCCGGGACAAAGTGCCAGTACCCGCAGGTAGTTGGGGACATAGCCCATGGCGTCCCGCGCGGACGGGTAGAGCGGTGATTCGGCGGGGGTGGTGAGGTACGTCATGGTCTCCCCTTGTCGCGGTGCCTCCGTGGGGGAACGGTAGGGCGCTCGCGGCATGCGGCGACTGGGGAGTTCTCCCTAATTTGCGATGCCCGGCGGTGCCGGAGACGTTTCTTGAGCGGTGTCCCGCAGGAGGTTCAGGCGGTGGGCCGTGGCGGCGGCGTGGCCTCGGGTGGGGACGTCGAGTTTGGTCAGGATGGCGGAGATGTGGTGGTCGACGGTCTTGGGGGACAGGGACAGGCGGGTGGCGATCTCGGCGTTGGACAGGCCTTCGGTCAGGAGGGCGAGGACGTCCGTCTGGCGGGGGGTGAGGCCGGCGGGAGCGGCGGACGTCGCGCGGCGGGGGCCGCGGGGGATCCGGGTGAATCCGCGGGTCCGGAGGTCGGCGCGCAGCCGTCCGGCGGACTGGGTGGCCTCCAGGCCGTCCAGGGCGCGCAGGGTCTCGGAGACGGCGGGCCGGTCACCTGCCGACAGGGCCTCCAGACGCGGGTGGGTCGCGCCGCGCCGGGCCCACTCCTCGGCGGCGGCCGTCCAGTCGCCGTCGATCATCAGCTGGTAGGGCCGGGCCACCGCGGCCGGGACGCCGGTCCCGCCGGCCCGCCACAGGCGGTAGGCCAGTTCGCCGGCGTAGAACGGGTGGTTCGCCGCCAGTGCCGGTCCGAGGCCGCGCCGGGCCTCCCGCGCCGCGCGCTCGGTGTCGCCGTGCAGCAGGAAGTACTCCGAGCGGGCCGCCGCCACCGGGCAGACCCGTTGCACCTCGCCGGTGCGGTCGGCCTGGCGGGCGGCCTCGTCCAGCGTGGCAAGGGCCTCGGGCTCGCCGCGGGCCGCCTGGATCCGGCCCCGGGCCACCAGCGCGGGGACCACGGCGACACCGGCCCGTGCCGGGCGGTCCAGGGCGGCGGAGGCGTCGGCCAGGGCGCCGGGCCAGTCGCAGCGGACCAGCCGCACCCCCGCCCGCACCCCGAGCAGGTACTGGACGTAACCGTCGAGGTCGTGCCGCGTGGCGTAGGCGAGCGCCTGGTCGATCGCCGGGGCGGCGGCCGCGTACTCGGCGAGCTGGACCAGCGAGGTGGCCAGGTTGACCAGGGCCCGGGTCGCGTGGTCGGCGAGCCCGAGGGACGCGGCCCGTTCGTGCGCCTCGCGCAGCGCGGCGGCGGCCTCCTGGTCGCCGTCCGTCAGGCGCGCGCTGCTCACGTTGATCATGGCGTGCACGGAGGTCTCCGCGTCCCCGAGCCGGTCGGCCAGGGTCCGGGCCCGCTCGCCCCAGGCGACCGCGGTCTCCCGCTCGCCCGCCAGCATGTGCAGCTGCGATCGGTTGCTGTACGCCATGGCCAGCTGCCGGCTGGGCGGCTCGGCGTCGAGGACGGTCACCGCGCGGACGGCCGCCGCGCGGGCCTCCTCGGCGTGCCCGGCCCACCAGGCCAGCCGGGAGATCCAGCGCAGGTTCTCCCCGATCCGTTCGGGCTCGCGTAGTTCCTCCCGTACGGCCAGCGCCGCGCGCCGGGCCCGCAGCCCGTCCTCGGCCAGCCCGGCGAGGTACGCCTGGAACGCGTACTCCTCCAGCAGATCGGCCCGCGCCGGGGCCGGCAGCCGTCCGGCGTGGGCGGCGGCGGCCCGGTAATGCGCCGCCGCCTCCCGGTGCGCGCCCTGCCGGGCCGCCCCGGCGCCCGCCACCTGGCCGTACCGCAGGACCGCGGTCTCGTCGCCCGCGTGCAGCGCGTGATGGACCAGGCGGCCCGGGTCGACCCCGTCGATGCCGGCCAGCACGCCCAGCGCCCGCCGGTGCAGGGCGGCGCGCCGCGCGGGCGGCAGCGCGTCCTCCACCGCGTTGCGCAGCAGCTCGTGCCGGTACGACACGCCGTCCCCGGACGGTACGAGCACCCCGGCGTCGACGCACGCGTCAACGAGGTCGGGCACGCCGGCCACGACGGCGGCGTCGGCGCGGGTGGGGATCACCGCGACCAGCCGGGCCAGATCCCCGGCGGGGCGCGGCAGGGCCCGCAGCCGGTCCAGGATGAGGTCCTGCACGGTGGCCGGCACCTCCCGGCTCCCGGCCTTGAGCAGCTCGGTCACCAGCAGCGGGTTGCCGCCGGTCAGCCGGTGGACCTGCCCGGGGTCCCGCCCGGCCCGGCGTGCCTGCTCCGCCACGCACTCCGGGGACAGCGGCGCCAGCGACACCCGCCGCACCAGGGCGCTGGGCAGAGCGGCCAGGGCGCCGCGCAGCGGATGCTCGGCCCCGACCTCGTCGTCTCGGTAGGTCACCACGAACAGGGCCGGCGCCCGGCCGATCCGGCGGCCCGACCAGACCAGCCAGTCGAGGGTGGCCTCGTCGGCCCAGTGCGCGTCCTCCACCACGACGACGGGGCGCCGCCGCCGCTCCGGTCCGGACAGCTCGTCCAGGAAGGCCGTGAAGATCTGCTCCTGCGCGGCGCCGGCCTTCAGGCGTTCGGCCAGGACGCCTCCGGTCTGGTGGCCGATGTCGTGCAGCGGCCCCAGCGCCCGCGGCGTGATCAGCCGGTCGCAGCCGCCCCACAGCACCCGCGCGCCCGCCCCGCACCTGCGGGCGAACTCCGAGACCAGGACCGACTTGCCCATGCCCGCCTCACCGGCCACCACGACGACGCGCCCGCCCCGCGCGCTGTCCCGCAGCAGGTCGCCGAGGAGGTCCAGCGTCGCGGAACGCTCCCACAACTCCATCGGTACGAACCTCGCCTCGTCGATCCCGGGGTGGATCACCTCGCGTCGTGGCGTGGGTGCCCGGGTCAATCATCGCCTCCTTAGCAGGCATCGGTGGTTTTTGGGGCCGGTCGTTTGATTCGGAATGCTTCGCGAAATCCGCGGCTGGAGGGGTGGAAAGTGTTGTTTCGTAGGGATTCCGCTGCCGGAGATGGGCGTTTCGCGGGTGGTACAGCCTTAGGGAGAGGTATGTCGTTGTCATGGGCGCGGTCCGGTGTCCTGGTGGTTTCCCTGGTGCTGCTGCCCGGGGTGATTCCGGGACCCGGTTCCCCGGCCGCGTCGGCGGAGGCGAACGGGTGCCTGCCGCCGGAGATCGTCGGCACCGCCACGACGCCGAGAGGCGAGGGGTACTGGCTCGCCGGTGCCGACGGCGAGGTGTTCGCCTACGGCGACGCGAAGTACTTCGGGAGCATGGAGGGCAGGCCGCTCAAGCAGCCGGTGGTGGGCATCGTGCCCACGGCGAGCGGTGACGGCTACTGGCTGGCGGCGGCCGACGGAGCGATTTTCGCGTTCGGCGACGCGCGGGCGCCGGCGTACAACCCGCTTCCCGCGACGCGCCTCCGCAAGCCCGTCGTCGGCGCGACCCGGGCGGGCTGGGGGCAGGGGTTGTGGCTGACCACGGCCGACGGCGGGGTGTTCGCGACCGGCGGCGCCCGGTTCCTCGGATCGACGGCCGCCAAGCCGCTGGGCAAACCGACGGTGGACATCGTCAGCACGCCCTCGGGGGACGGGTACTGGACCGTCGCGGCCGACGGCGGCGTGTCCGCGTTCGGCGGCGCCGAGCCCGTCGCGGGCGGTCCGCCGCCCGGCACCCGGCTGCGGGCCCCCGTCGTCGGGGCCACCCGCGTGGGCGCCACCGGCGGGTTCCTGCTGACGGCCGCCGACGGGGGCGTCTTCGCGGTCAACGGGGCACGCCTCCACGGTTCCGCCGTCAGATCGGCGACGGCGGAGCCGGTGAGCGGCATCGCGGCCACCCCGGGCGGCGGCTACGTCCTGGCCACGCGTGACGGGGCTGTGCTCGCTTACGGCGACGCGGGGTTCTTCGGCGACGCGGTGGGCGTGCCGGGGACCTGCATGGTGCCGGCGCTCCCGCCGGCCGCCACCGGGGCCGTGATCGTTCAGTACGCCACCGACATCAAGAACGGCAAGGCGGTCGGCTCGTGGGCCGGTGGGCTCGTGCCGTACGTGTGGGGAGGCGGCCACAAATCGGCCCCCGGTCCTTCCCTGGGCACGTGCAGCGGTTACAGCGGCTCGATCAGGCCCTGCCCCGCGAACAGGACCGTCGGGACGGACTGCTCGGGCTTCGCCCGCTGGGTGTACGCGCTGGCCTACGGCACCGACGTCTTCGGCGGCGTGAACACCAACGGGCAGATCGCCAGGCTGCGGCGGTTCGACATCGGCCAGCCGGGTGACCTGGTGTTCTTCGGGACCAAGGTCAGCAACACCCGGCACGTGGCCGTCTTCGCCGGCGGCAACCAGGTGATCAACGCGCTGAAGACCGGCACCAACATCAGGGTCGACAACCTCACCGGGATGAGCGGCAGGCTCCCCGGGTTCTACCGGCTCGTCACCTAGCCCGCGGCCGGACGCGGCGGCGCAGCAGGAGCCCGCTCGTGGCGGCGAGCAGGATCAGCGAGCCCGTCGCCACCAGGGGACGGCCGTCCGGGCCCGTGGTGCCGCCGCCTCCGGTGTCCGCCGCGCCGACCGGCGTCCTGGTCACCCCCGGGTTCTCCTCGGCCGCCGTCACGGTGGCGGTCACCGTGCGGGCCGGCCTGGTGCCGGTGGACGTGGGGGACGGGGAGGTCGTGCGCGTGGTGGTCGGGGAGGGGGAGGGGGAGGGGCTGCGGGTGGACGACGTGACGGTCAGGGAGTCCGCGGTCAGGGCGTCCTTGTTCAGGACCTCGCACTCGATCAAGGGCTCCTGGGGCTTCGGGCCGAAGTTGATTGCCGCGGGTTTCACCGAGCCGGTGCCGCTGTTGCGGGACGTCGTCTTCAGGCCGACGGTGGTCGCCGGCAACGGGATCACCGCGCCCGCGGCCACGGTGCCGATCGCCTGGACCCCGGTCGCGGAGGTCAGCTGGGGGAGGTCGCTGATGGAGGCGTACGCGTACAGGTTGACGCCGGACAGCCCGCCGGCGGGGGCCCGCAGGCCGGTGGTGCCGTCGGCGTAGGAACCGCGCCACCCGATGGTCAGCTGCTGTCCGGTCACCGCGCCGGTGGGCATCGTCAGCTCGACGCTGACGGTGACGAGCTGCGTGTCCACCCCGGCGGTGCTGGTGCACAGATAGTCGACGAGGTTGGTGGCGGACTTCGTGCCGTGATGCGCGGCGGAGTACGCGGTGTGGGGGGCGAGGGCGAGGCCACCGCTCAGCACGGCGGCGGAGATGAGCGAGCGGGCGCGCAAGACGACTCCTGTTCCGACAAGACCAGACCTCAATCTGGACGGTTACGGAGGTAAGGGAGTTGTCTTTGCGTCCTTATGTGGCCAAATCGGGATCTGTCGCGAGGCACCGCCCCCCGCGGCGTTCCGCATGGTTGGATCGGTCACCGGACGTATCACCGTAAAAAGGAATTCGCGACCGATGTGGGTGGTGGCCGAGCGGTCCGAGGTGCCCAAAGGGCCCGGGGCGGGCGAGGACCGGACCGTGGTCCTGGAGGACGAACGCGGAGTCTGGTGCGCCGCCGTGGTCGACGGAAGCACCGACAAGTCCGGCCGGATCCACGCGGGCGCGACGGGAGGGGCGCTCGCCGCCGAGCAGGTGGTGCGCACACTGCGGCGCCTGCCCCCCGGCACCGCACCGGCCGCCGCCGTAGCCGAGATCACCGCCGATCTGCACCGCCTACGGGCACGGTGGGGCATCGAGGACGACGACCCCCTCGGACCGTCCGCCGCGGCCGCCGTGGCACTGCCGCGCCAGGGACTCGTCTGGCGCGTAGGAGACGTCCACATCGGCATCGCGCACCCCGGCGGCACATGGCGACGCCACGACGGCGGCAAAGCCGTCGACCGGGCACTCGCCGCCACCCGGGCGGCCTACCTGCACGCCCTGCTCGCGACCGGCGCGACCCCTGGCGATCTGGCCGCCGACGACCCGGGACGCACCGTGATCCTCCCCGTCCTGCAACGCCAGGCCGCCCTGGCCAACCGTCCGGGCCCGTACGGCTACGGCGCCCTGGACGGACGCCCGGTCCCCGGCCGTTTCGTCGATGTCGTCCCCCTGCCCCCCGGTGCTCACGAGATGGTGCTGGCCTCCGACGGCTACCTACGCCCCGATCCGACCCTTGAGGCCGCCGAGCACCTGCTGGCCGAATCCCTGCGCACCGACCCGCTCCGCATCGGGGACCACCCGGCGACCAAGGGCGTCACCCCCGGCGCGCGGAGCTTCGACGACCGCACCTACCTGCGCCTGACCCGGACCGGTTGATCGCTTCCGCGCGCGGGCCCGGCTCCTGCGACCGTGTACGCCGGAGGCGATCCGGCCACGCCGGAGCGGGCCGGACGGTTCCCTGCCGCCGGTTCGGGAACGGCGTCATCCGCCGCCGGAGGGGCGGGGGCTGAAACTCCGGGCGGGTCCCGTGCGTTGGACAGGGCAACGGGCCCGATCGGACCGGTGATCCCCGTTCGCTCCTCGGGCTCCCGAGCGGATGACGAGAGGTCAATGATCCCTGAGCCGAGCACTACGAGGACGGACCGCGAGCCGTGCCTCGTGCGGGCCGCGGCGACCGCCGAAACACTGAGTTACCCCGCCGGGTCACTGGTGCTGCTCGCCGGGCTGCCGGGGGCGGGCAAGAGCACGCTGCTCGCGCGGCTGTACGGAATGAGCGGCGACGAGCGGGAGCCGGTGGTGGCCGGTGACGTGCGCGTGGTCGACTCCCGGCAGGCGCGCAACTGGTGGGCGCGGTTCCTCGGGCCGGTGCCGCCGCGGGCCCGCACGCCCCTGGTGCACGCCACCCACGTGGTGCGCATCGCGCGTGCCGTGCTGGGGGGGCACGCCGTCGTCGCGCACACCCGGGGGACCTGGCCGCACATCCTGTACGGCTTCGCGTGGCTCGCCCGCCGCCGCGGCGCCGCCATGCACCTGATCCTCCTCGACACCCCGCCCCAGGCCGCCCGCGACGGCCAGTACTCACGGGGACGGGTCGTCACCACGACCACCTTCGCCAGGCACTGCCGCCGCTGGCAGGTTCTCCTCGCCCGCGCCCGTGCCGGCGGCCTCCCCTCGGCCGCCGGCGTCACCGTCCTGGACCGGGGCGCCGCCGACCGGCTGTGCGGCATCCGCTTCGACGGCGACGGCGCCCGCCGGTGACCGGCGAGCCGGTGGCTAGTATGCGTGGATGCGGCTGACGATCATCGGCGCGTGCGGCGCGTGGCCGGACGCGGGACAGGCCTGTAGCGGGTACCTCGTGGAGTACGAGGGGTTCCGGCTGCTGGTCGACGCCGGGTACGCCACGGTGCCGCGGCTGCTGGAACGGGTCGCCGCCGGGCAGATCGACGCGGTGTTCGTCAGCCACGGGCATCCCGACCACTGCGCGGACCTCAACCCCCTGCTGCGCGCGCGTACGCTGCGGGACGACCCGGCGGGGCCGCTGCCGGTGTACTCACCACCCGGTGCGCTGGACGCGGTGCTCGCGCTGGACCGGCCCGGCATGATGGCCGGGGCCTGCGTCCCGCACGAGTTCACCCCGGGCGACACGTTCGGCATCGGGCCGTTCCGGGCCGAGACGCGGTCGCTGCCGCATTGGGTGCCCAACGCGGGGGTGCGGCTGACGGCGGGCGGGCGGGTGCTCGCGTACACCGGAGACACCGGTCCGAGCCCGGCCGTCGTGGAGCTGGCGCGCGACGCCGACCTGCTCCTGGCCGAGGCCACCTACGTGGACGAGGTCCCGCCGGACTCGCGGTCCAGCCTGTCGAGCGCCCGCCAGGCGGGCCGGTACGCCGCGGACGCCGGCGCGCGGCGCCTGGTGCTGACCCACCTCCAGCCGGGCACCGACGCCACGGCCGCCCGCGCGGCGGCCGTGGCCGGGTACGACGGGGAGGTCGGCGTCGCCGCCTCCGGTCTCGTCTTCGATCTCTCCTGAGCCCGGCGCGTCACTCGCAGCGGTTGGCGAGGACGGTGCCGGGGCCGGTCACCCAGACGCTGCCGCAGGTGTAGGTGTAGGTGCCCGGCGGGACGGTGACCAGCCCGGGTTCGCCACCGCCCTGACCGGTGCACTCCTCGCCGTAGACGAAGTACGGCCCGAGCACGGGAATCGGGGACGGGGTGGCGTAGCCGCTCGCGCAGTCGTAGGACGCGTCGGCGTGCGCGGCGCCGGGGACCAGCAGTGGGACGGTGAGCGCCGCCGCGAGGACGACGGCTCGGACGGCGCGCTGTGCGGGGGAGGTCATGGGGGTGCCTCTCGCCGGGGGACGTGGGCCTGAGCGCGGTGCCAGGACTGCGTACCCGGCGGGAGACGGGTCAACCTTCGCGAGGGCGGCGCGGAATGAGGCTTTCAGAGCGGGGACCGGGGGACGCGGCCGTCGTCGCAGGTCGGACCCCCGGCGGGGGCGGGGGTGATCGCGGGCACTGGGGGCGGCGCGGGGGATGTCGTAGCTTGGGCTGCTTGCTGGTCGTCCGTCCGGAAGGGGATCGTGGTGCGGAAGTGGTTATCCGTGGCCTGTGCGGCCATGTTGCTGCCGCTGGCGGGGGTTTCGGCCGCCTCGGCGTCGGGGGAGCGGGCGGCGCACGGGGCGAAGACGTGCGCCGGTGCGGGGCTGCTGTTCTGTGAGGACTTCCAGGGGCAGCCGGAGGGCGGGGCGAGCAGCCTCAAGTGGGGGGTCGACACCAAGCACGGCATGCTGACGGTCGAGCGGGACGGGCGGCACGGGCAGAAGGTGCTGCACGTGCGCACCGAGGGCAACGGGCGCGCGTTCCTGAAGGTGGACGACTTCGCGGCGCCGGGGAACAGCTTCTACGGCCGGGTGCGGCTGAAGGTCAAGGCGTTCCCGACGGCCCCCGACTGGGCGCACTACACGCTCATCGAGACGACCGGGGCCGGGCCGGAGGTCATCCGCCCGCTCGGCGGCCAGTACGTCCCCGAGGTGGGCGACGGCGTCGCGCTGTGGGGCGTCGGGGCGGACGGCGGCCCGACCGGCGACTGGACCAACTGGCGGGAGTCCGCGCCGTCCCGCGCGGGCGTGTGGCAGTGCGTGGAGTGGCGGATGGACGCCACCGACAACCGCATCACGGTGTGGTTCGACGGCGTGCGCAAGCCCGACCTCACCGTCTCCACCCGCGAGCACGGCGGCAACCAGGTCGACTTCGTCTTCCCCCGCTTCGACACCGTCAAGCTGGGCTGGCAGCTCTACCAGGGCAACCCCACCCCCGGCTCGTACGACGTCTGGATGGACGACATCGCGCTGAGCGCGCAACGCGTGGGCTGCTGACGAGGACGACCCCCTGCCCCGGGGCGCCGGAAGCGCGTGAAACGGCGCCCCGGGGCCTGGGGTGCGGCGACGCCCTCCGTCACCGCACCCCAGATCCCAGGCGGCGGAGCCTGAGCCGCCCGAGGTCTCGAAGGCCGTCAGGCGGTGAAACCGCTGAACAGCAGCGTGGCCAGCCCGAGGGCGACCACGACGTTGACGAGCGTCGCGGCGGCGAACACGGCGACCGGGCGCCAGCCCGCCTCCCGCAGCGACGCCACCCGGAACTCCAGGCCGATGCTGACGAACGCCAGGATGAGGAACCACACCCGCAGGTCGTTGGCGACGCCGATGACGGCCTTGCCCTCGGCGGCGGACACCGTGCCGAGGTACCAGGTCGCGATCACCGACGCGGCCACGAACCCGAGCACGAACTTGGGGAACCGCCGCCAGAGCTCGCCCGCCCCCGGCCGGGCCGCCCCCGGGCGGCGCTCGATCCGGAAGGCGAACCACGCGGTCAGCGCCACCACCACGATGCCGATGAGGGCGTTCTGCGTCACCTTGACGATGGTCGCGATGGCCAGGGCGTCCTCGCCCGCCAGGGCCCCGGCGGCGGTCACCGCGGCCGTGGTGTCGATGTTCCCGCCGATCCAGGCCCCGGCCACCGCGGGGCTCAGCCCGAAGGCGTCCGCCAGGGCGGGCAGGATGAAGATGGACGGCAACGCGAACGCGATGACCAGGCTGGCGCTGTAGGCGAGCTGTTCCCGCTTGGCCTGCACGGCCCCGGCCGCGGCGATGGCGGCGCTGACCCCGCAGATGGACACCGCGGCGGACAGCAGGGCCCGCAGCTTGTCGTCCAGCCCGAGCCGCCCGCCGAGCCACCAGGTGAACAGGAACACCGCGCTGATCAGCACGATGGCCTGGATGATGGCGGGCCCGGCGGCGGTGACGATCAGCGAAAGGTTGATCGACGCGCCGAGCAGCACCAGGCCGGTCTTGATGAAGAACTCGGTGCGGAAGCCCCCGGAGAGGCGGTCCCGCAGGCCCGTGGCGGTGAGGACCGCGTTGCCGAGCAGGCCGAGGACGATCGCGTACACCGGGTACTCGATGGCCTTGGCGAGGTCCGACCCGGTGAACCAGGTGGGGACGTTCTTCTCCAGGAACCTCGTCGCCGCGGCGAGCACCAGCACGACCAGCACGCCGAGCACCGCCCACCCGAGCGTCCCGGACGGGGCGGCCGGCGAGGGCGTGTCACCTGTCGTGGTGGCGGTGGCGGTGGCGGCACGGTCGGGGGACGGCTCGTCCCGCTGGATCTCCCCGGTGCTCATCACGGCACCAGCCCGGTGGGGATGACCCCGGTGAGCACCAGCAGGAGCAGGACGAGGCCGACGATGGTCGCCAGCCAGTCTTCGTTGAACGCGGCGCGGCTCTCCCGCGCGGTCGGTTCCGGGTCGGTCATGACACTTACCTCTCCGCGGCCCGAGTGGCCGCTGGATCACACGTACCCGGCCGGGGGGAGCGGCCGGGAGATCATGGGTCAGGCCTGTGCCAGCGTCAGGCCGCCCGCCACCACCAGGGCCAGCGCCCACATCCGGTCCACGTTGAACCAGGCGCGCCGCAGCACGGTCAGCCCCGCCACCCGGTACACCACGATCGCGATCGCCCCCGCGACCGCGAACATCGCCAGCGTGTGCAGGGCGGCGACCTCGACGCCGCCGCGCAGCGAGCGGCCTTCGGCGTGCAGGCCGGTGAACAGCGGGATGAGCATCAGGCCGGCGCCGTGGGCCGACGACATCAGGAACGACCAGGCGGCCAGCTGCGGATGCGACAGCCGCATGCCCACCCAGCGGAAGTGCCGGTCGGACAGCAGCCGCCACAGGCCGAACCCGACCAGCACCACCCCGCCGAGCACCGTCAGCGCGGTCGCCGTCACCAGCGAGCCGGTGAGGCCGACCGCCAGCGCGACCACCGCCACCGAGGCCAGATGACCGGCGGCGATGGCGGGCAGCGACGCCAGCACCACGCCCTGGTCGCGTTCCTGCAGCCCCCGGGCCACCGCGAACAGCCACCCCATGGCGGGGTTCAGCCCGTGGAAGGCGCCGAGCAGCACGGCCGTCAGGGTGGTCACGGGTAGCAGTAGGAGTCGGAGGAGGCGTCGCCGCCCTGCAGCCTGACCTGATGGGGGCGCAGGCCGCGGAACGCGTCGCCGTTGGGGAAGAACCGCTCGTCGAAGGTGAAGGACTCCGCGTCGATCTTGGCGAGCCAGGCGCCGACGCCCTCGGGGTAGAACTGGTCGTCCCACGAGCCGTAGAGGGAGTTGGTGACGTAGACCCGCCGCCCGTCCCTGCTGACCTCCACCATCTGCGGCCCGCCGCGCAGCGGGGCGTCCAGCGCGGGGTGCGCGGTGTTGCCCACGATGCCGCCGATCCGCAGCGAGCCGATCTCGACCGGCTTGAACGGGTCGGAGACGTCGTACTGCTTGATCTCGCCGGTGCCCCAGCACGAGACGTACAGCCGCTGGTCGTCCACCGACAGGTCGATGTCGGTGACCAGCGGCGGCACCGCCCCGAACGGCTTCAGGATGTCCGGCAGGTCCTCCGCGGCGGCGGGTTCGGCCGGGATGTCGATCACCCGGCGGGCCTGCCACCGGCCGTCCTCGTGGAACCAGGTCCACACCGAGGCCGACAGGTCCTCGACGCTGGTGACCACGCCGACGAAGCCGTAGGTGCGGGTCGGGTCGTGCGCGGGGCGCAGTTCGAGCGGCATCTGGTACTGGTCGCCGAGGTCGACCTCCTGGAGGTGACGGCGCTTGCGCAGGTCCCAGAAGTGCAGTTTGTGGCCGTACTTCCGGCCGAGCAGCAGCTCGCCGACCAGGCCGTCCTCGATCATGGACGGCGTGCCCCACTCGGAGGTGACCAGCACGTCGTGGTTGATGTGCCACCAGAAGTCGTAGGCGAGGTACTGCGGTCCGCGATCCACCTCCCAGCGGCCGAGCACCTCGAACGACCGGTGGTCCAGGACCGCGATGCCGCCGGGGCCGTCCTCGCCGCCCGCGCCGCCGAGCGCCGACACGTACAGGCCGTCGGGCCCGCAGTGGACGGTGTGCGGCCGGGAGTACCCGGCGCGGCGGGCGAGCTCTTCTGGCTCGACCACCTTGACGATCTCCGGGCTGATGCGGTCCTTGGTGTCCAGGATGTGGATGCGCGACGACCGCAGGCCGGGCACCACGAGGTAGCGCCGCTCGACGTGCGGATGCGGCGCGTACGGGCACAGCGCGCTGCTGCAGGCGTTCCACCCGAAGTGGTGGAGTTCGTCGCCGGTGTTCGGCAGGTCGGTCCAGCCGACCACCTCGCCGTAGGTGGGGGAGGTCGTGTCGGTGTCCAGGACGGCTATCGCGTCCGGCCGGGCGGCCCGGCGGTCGAAGGCGGCGACGTAGGCCAGCCGTTCGGCCGGTGCGGACGCGGCGTCCCGCGGTGAGGGGTAAAAGGTGGGGTCCGGTGTCCAGAGTGCCATCTTCCCAGCATCCCGCTAATTCCTACAAGGTCAATAGGTAATCGCGCGATCACGCCTCGGCGCCGGCCGGTTCCCCGTGCAGGCGGGGAACCGGCCGGCGCGGGCGTGTCTCAGGCGGCGACCGGCGAGTACGCCGTGGCGTCCCCGCTCAGCGCCACGCTGGGACGGTCGTCGACGCCCACGGGGACGTCGCCGGCGATGGTGACCCGGTGCAGCCGCCGGGCCTGGTCGCCGAAGTCGTGCACCACGCGGTGCTGGGTGGCACGGTTGTCCCAGATGGCCACGTCGCCCGGCGCCCAGCGCCAGCGCACCGTGTTCTCCACCTGGGTGACCTGCTCCTGGAGCAGGTTGATGATCGACGCGGAGGTCTGCGCCGTCAGGCCGGTGATGCGCTTGGCGAAGTCGCCGAGCAGGATGGCGCGCTCGCCGGTCTCGGGGTGCACGCGCACCACCGGATGCTCGGTTTGGTACTCCGTCGAGGCGAACACCTCGGCGTACTTCCTGGTCCGCTCCGGATCGTCGGAGGTGGCGACCCGCGCGTAGTCGAACTGGTTGGTGTGCACCGCGCGCAGCCGGTCGGCCAGGTCGCGCAGCGCTTCGGGCAGGTGCTCGTAGGCGGCCACCGTGTTGGCCCAGATGGTGTCGCCGCCCGCCGGGGGGACCTTGATGGCGCGCAGCACCGAGGCCAGCGGCGGCCGGTCGACGAAGGTGACGTCGGTGTGCCAGCGGTCGACCTTCTGGCCGGCGCTGTAGTCCAGGTCGAGGATGTGGGAGTTGCCGTCCAGGGCGGGGACGGTGGGATGCGCGGTGGTGGGCTCGCCGAGCAGCCGGGCGAAGGCCACCTGCTCCTCCTCGTCGAGGTGCCACTGGCTGCGGAAGAAGATCACTTTGTGGGTGAGCAGGAGGAGGCGTAGCTCGGAGACCACGCCGGCGGGCAGGTCGCCGCCGAGCCGCACGCCGGAGATCTCGGCGCCGATGCGGCCCGCTACGGGGGAGACGTTGATGGTGGACATGGGGGCTGGTTCCTTCCGGGAGGGGATGAGAGGGGGTCTCAGCGGAAGGAAGGACACAGCGCGCTGGCCACGCGGCAGAAGTCCACGTGACCCCGGATGATCAGGGAGGTGGTGGTCACGTTCCCCAAGGTAGAGTGTCGCGCGGCGTAAAGTCAACACAACCGGTAGGGAATAGGGGTTTACACGATGACCGGATCCGGTCGTGGCGCGTTCCAGGCTTGACGACGCGGGGGGGCCACCTCTATAAACGAGTAAATCTACTAAATAAGTGGGAAATAGGGAGTTTAGATGAGCGCTCGCAGGGTTCGTGGGGTGGTGGCCGTCATCGCCGCCCTGGCGATGACGACCTTAGCGGCGGCCTGCGGGGGCACGGACGCCGGGACTCCGGCCGGAGGGGCCAGTGGAGGGGCAAGCGGAGGGGCGGCCGCGGGCCCGGCCGAGGTACGGCTCGGCTTCTTCCCCAACATCACGCACTCCACCGCGCTCGTCGGGGTGGAGAAGGGCCTGTTCGCCAAGCACCTCGGCAGCGGCACCGCGCTGAAGACCAGCCAGTTCAACGCCGGTCCCGCCGCCATCGAGGCGGTGTTCTCCGGCGCGATCGACGCCACCTACATCGGTCCGAACCCGGCGATCAACGCGTGGTCCAAGTCCAAGGGCGAGGCCATCAAGATCGTCGCGGGTGCCGCGTCGGGCGGCGTGTTCCTGGTGGTCAAGCCGGGCATCAACTCGGCCGAGGACCTCAAGGGCAAGAAGATCGCCACCCCGCAGCTCGGCAACACCCAGGACGTGGCCCTGCGCTACTGGCTGAACGAGAAGGGCATCAAGACCGACACCAAGGGTGGCGGCGAGGTCTCCATCGTCCCGCAGGAGAACTCCCAGACCGTCCAGACCTTCGCCACCGGCGACATCGACGGCGCCTGGGTGCCCGAGCCGTTCGCCAGCCGCCTCATCAAGGAGAGCGGCGGCAAGGTGCTGGTCGACGAGCGCGACCTCTGGCCGAACAAGCAGTTCGTGATCACCCACCTGATCGTGCGGCAGGAGTTCGCCAAGGAGCACCCCGACACCGTCAAGAAGCTCGTCGAGGCGCACGTCGAGGCCAACGCGTACATCAACTCCGACCCCGCGGGCGCCGCCCAGACCGTCAACGCGGCCCTGGAGAAGCTGACCGGCAAGCCGCTCAAGCCCGACGTGCTGGACGCCGCCTTCAAGAACATCACCTTCACCAACGACCCGATCGCCTCGTCGCTGGTGGGCAGCGCCGACCACGCCATCAAGGTCGGCCTGCTGGACCCGGTGGACCTGAACGGCATCTACGACCTGACGATCCTCAACCAGGTGCTCGCCGCCAAGGGCGAGCAGGCCATCTCCGACAAGTAGCCGGTACGCAGCCGAGAGGAACCGTGAGCATGACTGCTCCGCTGGTGGAGCAGGCCGGCGGCCGGATCGACGGGCATGGACCCGCGATCCGGCTTTCGGCCGTCTCCAAGATCTACGGCCAGGGCAAGGCCGGCCTGCTCGCCCTGGACGAGGTGTCGCTGGACGTGGCCCCCGGAGAGTTCGTCTGCCTGCTGGGCGCCTCCGGCTGCGGCAAGAGCACGCTGCTGTCGCTGGTGGCCGGGCTGGACCGGGCCACCGCCGGGAGCATCGAGGTCGACCGCAGGCGGGTGGCCCTGATGTTCCAGGAGCCCGCGCTCTTCCCCTGGCTGACGGTGTCGGCCAACGTCGAGATGGCGCTGCGCGCCAAGGGCGTGGCCAAGCGGGAGCGCCGGGCCCGCGCCGCGGAGTTCCTGGAGATCGTGCACCTCGGCGACTTCGGGGCCAAGCGCCCGCACGAGCTGTCCGGCGGCATGCGCCAGCGGGTCGCCCTGGCCAGGGCCCTGGCCCAGGACGCCGACGTGCTGCTGATGGACGAGCCGTTCGGCGCGCTCGACGCCATGACCCGCGACCTGCTGCACGACGAGCTGGAGCGCATCTGGCGCGAGCGCAACCTCGCGGTGCTGTTCGTCACCCACAACGTGCGTGAGGCCGTACGGCTCGGCGACCGGGTCGTGCTGCTGTCCAGCCGCCCCGGCTCGGTCGTGGAGGACTTCCCCATCACACTGCCGCGCCCGCGCCGCACCGACTCCGCCGAGGTGGCGCGGCAGGCCGCCGACATCACCGAGCGGCTCAAAATGGAGGTCATGCGCCATGGCAACTGACACGCGGCCGGCGCGCGACGCCCACGCGCGGCAGCTCGCCGGGCTGGACGCGCTGGAGCTGACGACCCGCCAGAAGGCCGGGATCATCCCCCGGATCTGGGCGGCGGCCTGGCCGGTGCTGTCCGCCATCGCCATCGTGCTGGCCATCTGGCAGGCGGTGGTGTGGGCCGGCTGGTGGCCCGAGTACGTCTTCGCCGGGCCGGTCACCACCCTGACCGACCTCGCCGGGCGCCTCGGGGAGGGGGAGTTCTACCAGGCCGTGGCGGTCACCATGCGCCGCGCCATCGTGGGCTTCGCCCTCGCCATCGCGGTCGGGCTGGTCGTCGGGGCGCTGGTGTCCCGGATCGGGCCGCTGCGGCGCGCGGTCGGCTCGCTGATCACCGGCCTGCAGACCATGCCGTCCATCGCGTGGTTCCCGCTCGCCATCCTGCTGTTCGGCCTCACCGAGAGCGCCATCCTGTTCGTCGTCGTGCTCGGCGCGGCGCCGTCCATCGCCAACGGCCTGATCGCGGGGGTCGACTACACCCCGCCGATCCTGCTGCGGGCCGGGCACATGCTCGGCTTCCGGCGGCTGTCGCTGTACCGGCACGTCATCCTGCCCGCGTCGCTGCCGTCGTTCCTGGCCGGGCTCAAGCAGGGCTGGGCGTTCGCGTGGCGCTCGCTGATGGCGGGCGAGCTGCTGGTCATCATCGCCAACCGGCCGTCGCTGGGCGAGCAGCTGCACTTCGCCCGGGAGCTCGCCGACTCCGCGGGCCTGCTCGCCACCATGATCGTCATTCTGTTCATCGGCATCGTGGTCGACCGGGTCTTCGGCGCGGCCGACAGCGCGCTACGCCGCCGATGGGGACTACACCAGGTCACCAACTGAGGGGCCGGGCGGCGATGAGGATCTCCGCCAGGACCCAGTACGCGCTGCGGGCGGCGGCCGAGCTGGCCGCCGCCTCGCCCGGCCCGCTGCCCGCGGAGAGGATCGCGCTGGCCCAGGGCATCCCGCGCAGGTTCCTGGACAACATCCTGCTCCAGCTGCGCCGGGCCGGCCTGCTGCGCAGCCAGCGCGGCCCCGAGGGCGGCTACTGGCTGGCCCGCGCCCCCGACCAGATCAGCCTGGCCGACATCGTACGCATCGTCGAAGGCGTCCCCGAGGGCGGCGACCACGGCGGCTTCCCCGGGGTGGCCGGCCCGCTGGCCGGCGTCTGGGACGCGCTGCGCGACCACGAGCAGGCCATGCTCTCCGACGTCACACTGGCCGACATCGCCCGCGCCACCGCCGGCGAAGCCGCTCAGCCGCGCCCGTCGTAGACCCCCCGCGGGGGAGAGCCGACGGCGCCGCCGTTCTTGTCGCGCAGCACCCGCCGGATCGAGGCGATGGTCTGCTGGATGCCGAGATCGGGCACGTGGGCGCCGTGCTCGGGATCGGACTGGTCGAAGATCCCCACCGTCACCGAGGTGTTCTGCCCGCTGGAGACACCCACCGCGAACTGCCGGAACACGATGGTGGCGTAACGGACCTCGTCGTCGTCATCCTGATCGGCCCTCTTGTCGTCCTCGTCCGAGTCGCTCTTCTCCGGCGGGTCGGCGTCGGTGCGGCGCAGCTCGAAGTCGTCCGGGGCGGCGACCGTGATGGTGGACACCGACGCGACGTGGGCGTACTGGTACTCCTGGGTCTGCTCCAGGAACAGCTTGCCGGTCAGCAGGTCCAGCTCGCTGCGGTAGATGGCCAGGTGGTGGTGGGTCGGGCAGATCACCATGACCTCGTACCGCTGGAACCGCCACACGTCGTCCTTCCCGGCGGTGTAGCCGCTGTGGGTGGACGGGCCGTAGACCAGGATGGGGCGTCTGCCCGGCGCCTGGGCCGTCGCGCCGCGGCTCAGCATCTTGACCGGGTCCCACTCGTTCTCCCCGGTCTCCAGGTCCTCGGCCGTCAGGCCCAGCGACGTCATCGCGGTCCGCTCGATCTTGAGCAGGTCGTCGGCGAGCAGCTTGTCCATCTCGGCGTCGGTCGGCTTGGGCTCGGCCTTGGCGTAGGCCTCGTCGTAGCTGAACTTCATGACGGCGCCGCCGATGCCCGCGACGGCCGCGACGACGAAGGCCACCGCCGCGATCGGGGGGGAGAAGGCGAGGCCCACCAGGCCGAACGCGGCGCAGACCCCCGCCCCCGCCAGGCACGTCAGCGCCATGGCGCGGTCGGCGGGGTCCGGCGACTTGGCGAAGTACTTCTTGATGCGCTTCTTCCGCTCGGTGGCGGTGTGGTCGATCTTGCCGTTCATCCTGCGCTCCTCTCCGCCCGCGCGGCGAGCAGACGCCATACGTGGTTCTCCTCGGCCGTGAACAGCCGGACGATCTCGGCGGCGCGGTCCCGCGGCACGTCCTCCACCAGGCGCACCAGCTCGGGCGGGACGGCCCGCCGCAGCGTCCAGGTCATCCTGTGGTCCTCCAGCACCAGGCACCACAGGGCCCTGGCCTCCGGCAGCCCGTCACGGGCACCGTCGAGCAGCGCGACGATCTCGTCGACGGCCGCCCGGCCGTGCATGTGCGGGCGGCGCCCCCCGAGCAGGGCGAGGGCCAGGTAGTAACAGGCCTGGGGATCCTCCGGGTCGTGCTCCAGAGCCTCGGTCAGCCGCCGCCGCGCCGGACCGTACCGCCCGGCGCGGAGCGCCCGCAGGCCGAGCGCGAACGGGTCGGGCCGCTCGGCCGGCGGATGGATCTGGATCGTCTGCGCCTGGTAGATCGACTCGCCGTACTGCGCGCCGATGTGGAACGCGGCGCCCCCCTGGCCACCGGACGCCCCGGCCGGACCGCCCGGCGCCTCCGTACGGGCCCGCGCCGTTCGAGAACCCTGCCCGGTCTCCGGATCCTGTGCCGTTCCCGGGCCCTCGCGTTCCCGTTCCCGGCGGCCGGAAGGGCCGGGAGGCGGGGCGCCGGGGACGTGGACGTGGGCGAGCTCGCGGAAGCCCTTGCCCGGCAGGTCGACCTCCACCTCCCGGAACCACGCGGGACGCAGCCCGCCGAGCTCGGAGAGCACCACCTTGCGGTACACGACATCGGAGACGATCAGCGCGAGCGCGGCGTCCGGCGCGCTCTCCAGCGCCTCGCGCACCGGCACGGAGTCGAGCAGGCGGCTGAGCACGACCAGCGCCGGCCCCGCCGTGCCGAGGCTGCCGCGCGTCAGCACGTCGGTGTGCATGGCCAGCCGCAGACGGATCCGCTGCCCCGGCGCGTGCCCGTCGTTGTGGTCCCGCAGCAGCAGGTCCAGCTCCGCCGTCCACCGCCGCACCACCGCGACCAGATCGGTCCCCTCGGGCAGCTCGGCCAGCTCGCCGTCCCCGCTCACCTGCCGGGTCCACCCGCCACGGTCCAGCCCCGCCGCCTCCGCCGCGGCGCCGAGGATCTCGTCGAGATCCCGCTGCACCTCCAGCTGCTGCCGGGTGGTGCGGGAACTGTATCTCTGGACGTCGACCCCGACGACGAAACGGTCCACCAGAACTGGGCGCGCGGCCACCGGACCTCCTGGCACGGCTAGCGGGCAGCGATCGACTCCGCGTGAGGATCCGCCCGTAATTCAGCCCCCCATAGGCCCGGCGAATCCCCCACTACGACCGACGCCAGTATGGCAGCTTGGTAGGGGAATGCACCTTATATAAATAATAGAAATGGGTTAACTTCCGAGCCGCGCCACCGCCCCACCGGAATGATCGAAATCCGATTCTCTATAGCGGGAAAAAGTAGGAATTGTCCATCTAGGGCAACGGCATGTCCCCGGCAGCGGCGTCCAGCCCGGCGGCGACCTCCCGCAACCGCGCGGCGAGCGCGGGCACGCGCCCCTCCAGCGCGGCCAGATCGGCACGCCGATCGAGCATCTGCCCATGCAGCACCCCCCGCCCCTGCTCCAGCAGCTCCACCGCACGACCCCGCCGCGGTGGCTCCGTGGCGCGTACACCCTCCCCCGGCTCCACCGCGTGTTCCCGCTCCTCGTCCGTCAGGCGGGCCGCCGCGGCGTCCGAGGCCAGGCCGGTGACCTGCCGGAGCCGGTGCTCCTGGTCCGGGCGCTCGACGCCGGGCCAGGCGGCCCGTGCCAGCAGTTCCACCGCACCGGTCAGTACCTCGGCGGCCGGGCCCCACCGCCCCATGCCGGCCTCCAGCCGGGCCAGGCGGCGGGCGGCCCGGATGCGCGTGTCGGCCGGCGCCGTCATCACCCCCGCCGCCTCGCGCAGCGCGCGGACGGCCTCGGCTCGCGGGGCGACGATCCGCGCGACCTCCGAGCGCGGAGGACGGCGGCCGGGCTCACGGCGCGGGTCCCGGCCGGAGTCCCGGCGAGAGGCGTGGCCGGCGGCGTCGCTTGGGACGGCTGCCGTGCCGGGCGGGGTCTCCAGCAGGTACGTCGCGTACTCGGTGAGGTAGAGCGGCCGGTCGGGATGGGTGGCGGGAGCTCGGGCGACGGCGCGGCGGGCAGTGGCCTGGGCGAGGGCGAGGGCGGCGGGGTCGTGGCGGGCCCGCCAGGCGAAAGCGTGGGCGCGGGCGAGGTTGTGCAGGGCCGTGGCGTGCACCGTGACGTCGAGGTTCTCCTCGGCGGCGTCCGCGGCGCCTGTGTGGGCGGCGATCGCCTCGTCGAGGTCCGCGTGCCCGCCCGACACCTCGAACCGGGTCAGCAGCGCGGTGCCCAGGTTGGACAGGTGGATGGTGCGCCGCGCGCCGGGGTGGTCCGCGGACGCGGCGGCCGCCCTGCGGGCCGCGTCCACGGCGGTGTCCAGGTCGGCGGGCTCCTGGGTGCGCAGGTAGCGGATGCGGGCCGCGGTGCCGAGATTGGTCCAGCGGCTCGCCAGGTTGGGATGCTCCGGGCCGGTGGCTGACGCCGCCTCGCGGGCCGCGTCCACCGCGGTGTCGATGTCGGCCAGGGCACCGAACATGTCGTAGCGGGTCACCAGTGCCGACGACAGATTGGCCAGGCAGCGGGCCCGCAGGGGGTGCTGCGGCCCGCAGGCCTCCACGGCTCGGGTGAGCACGTCGACCGTCATGGCGAGGCTGCCGGGGTCGCCGGTGTACTGCGCGTGGGTGTTGGACACGACTCCGGCGTTGGACAGGACGGCGACGCGGTCGGTGCCGGGCATCGGCCCGTCCACGGCGGCGCGGGCGTGCTCGCGCGCCTCGTCCAGGTCGGTGATCCGGCCGGTCAGCTCGAACCGGTCGGTCAGGGTCATGGCCAGGTTGGTCAGATACCTGGCGCGCAACGGCTCGGCGCGCCCGGTGGCGTCGGCGGCCGCGCGCCCGGCGTCGATGGCGGCGTCCAGGTCCGCGGGGTCGCGCAGGCCGTTGAACCGCCGGTTCAGCACGAGGGAGAGTGTCGAGAGCCGGGACGCCGCCTCCGGGTCCGCGTCCGGCGGCGGCAGCGTCCCGAAGCAGGCGAACCGCACGGCTTCGTCGATCTCCCAGCGGAAGCGGCGCCGCCCGGCCTCGTACCGCGCGCTCAGCGCCGCGGCCAGGTTGCTCGCCTGGGCCGGCCGTATCTCGTCGGGCGGCGTGACGATGTCCACCGCGTACAGCAGCCGGATCGCCTGGTCGCGACTCCCGGCGTCACCGTCGTGAAAGGCCCGCTCCAGCAGGTCCGCCGCCGCCGCGGCCCAGGCGCCGGCGACCGTCTCCCACGAACCCGCCGAGATCACCGCGACCCCGTCGGGAATGGCGGCACCGTACCCCGCCGCGCGCCGATAGAGCGCCACGGCGGCCAGCCCTTCGGCATCACCGGCGACCGTATGCACCCCCGCCAGCTGATGCCTGGTCACCAGCACCGTGGCGGCGAGAGCCAGCGCCGCACCCGGCCCGGCGACACCGGGGGCATCCGGCGCGCCGAGGGTGTCCCGCACGCCGGGAACATCCGAGACGCCAGGAACGTCTGGGATGCCGGCGGTGTCCGGGACCCCGGGGGTGTCCGGGTCGGGGATCTGCCGGGCCAGTACGGAGATCTCGGCGAGTGTCCTGTCGTCGCGCAACGGCGAGTCGTCGCCCCGTTCGAACGCGGCGAGGCGGGCGGCGAGTTGGCTCGTCAGAGAAGGCATCAGGTCGCACTCCCGATATCGACCGGCCGGGTGGTCCGGGCGAATCCACCGGGGAGTGGCACCCGGCATGACCGGCTTTCTCCGTATACATTTGCATATCGGAGACGGGGCGGAACGTGGATAGAGCATCGGATATCCATCGGGTCCGGTCCGGGAAACTCCGGCGGGTGCCGGAAAGACCATCGGAACAGGGCGGCGGGATGAATCCTGAATCCAGTGAGGCGCGATTGATCGACCGGCGGATCGCGCTGGCCCGGGAATGGGACGAGTTACTGGAGCAGGTGCGGGCGCTGAAGGGGTTCGAGGACTTCCTGCTGCCGCCGCCGATCGAGACGCTGCTCCCGGCCGCCGCCGAGGGGCCCGTCGTCATGGTGAACGTCAGCGCGTGGCGGTGCGACGCGCTCATCGTGACGACCGAGGGGGTGCGGGCGGTGCCGCTGCCGGGGCTGAGCCTCGCGTCGGCGCAGGAGCGGCTGGGGGAGTACCTGCGGGTCGTGACGGGCGACGGGCTGGAGGAGCGGGAGGCGGTGCTGACCTCGACGCTTGGCTGGCTGTGGGACGCGGTGGCCGAGCCGGTGCTCGACGCGCTCGGGTACCGCGCCGAGCCGGCCGGGACGTGGCCCCGGGTGTGGTGGTGCCCGACCGGCCCGCTGACCCTGCTGCCCCTGCACGCCGCCGGTCACCACGGGCCCGCAGGCGGCGGCCGCACGGTGATGGACCGCGTGGTGTCGTCCTATACGCCGACATTGCGGGCGCTGCTGGAGGCACGCGGGGAACGCCGGGGCGTGCGGGGGCCCGGGGACGCGCGCCGTGCCGGGGATGAGGCGGGCGAGGGGAACGGCGACGGCGGGGGAGGGCGCATGCTGATCGTGGCGGTGCCCGACGCCCCGGGGGCGCCTCACCTGGAGAACGTGGTGACCGAGCAGGAAGTGCTGACGAGGCTGTTCCCCGGTGACCGGCACACCCTGCTCGCCGGTGACGACGCCGTGCGGGACCGGGTGCGGGCCGAGCTGCCCCGGCACCGGTGGGTGCACTTCAGCGGTCACGGCGGGCAGGACCTCACCGATCCCTCCCAGGGCGGGCTGCTGCTCAGGGACGGGAAGCTGACCGTGACCGACATCGGCGCGGCGGGCTACCAGGGCGAGTTCGCGTTCCTGTCGGCGTGCAAGACGGCGACCGGCGGCACCGCGCTGCCCGACGAGGCCATCACGATCACCGCGGCGCTGCACTACACGGGGTACCGGCAGGTGATCGGCACCCTGTGGTCGGTGCACGACCGCCTGGCGGTCGTGGTCGCCGACTCGGTCTACCAAAGGCTCACCACCACCGGGCGCTTCCTTCCCGGCGACGCGGCCCGCGCCCTCCACCGCGCCGTCCGCCCCCTGCGCACCGGCTTCGCCGCCCGCCCCAGCCTGTGGGTGCCCTTCACCCACACCGGCCCCTGACCGGCCGCGTCCCCGGGCCGGACGTCTTCTAGGCGCGCGCGGTCGCGGCGGTCAGCCGGCGCAGGGCCTGCCCGGTCCGGCGGGTGAGCTCGGTGGCGCGGACGGTGTCGCCGGCGGTGCGCAGGGCCGTGGCGTACAGGTCGGCCGAGCGCAGGGTCTCGACGTGGGCCTCGCCGAGGAGGCGGGCGCGGCGGTGGTAGGTGTCCTCGGCGAGGTGGTGGGCGCCGTCCAGGTCGCCGAGGGTGCGCAGGACGCGGGCCAGCAGGTCGGCGGCGCGCAGGGCCTCGGGGTGGTCCTCGCCGAACGTCGCGCAGAGCCGCAGGCGGGTGTCCTGCGCGTACGTCCGCGCCAGGGCGGTGAAGCCGGAGGTCCACAGGTCGCGGGCGTGGCTGTGCGCCGAGCGCAGGGTGTCCAGGTGGTCGGGGCCGAGCACCCGGGTCCGGCGGTGCAGAGTGTCCTCGTTCAGCCGGTGGGCCCGCGCGGGCTCGTCCGGAGTGAGCAGCAGCGCGAGCAGGTGCGCCGAGCGCAGGGTGTCGGGGTGGTCGGGGCCGAGCTCCTCGGTCAGCCCGGCGAGCGCCTCCTCGCACAGCTCCCTCGCCGGGCCGGGCCGCCCCTGGGTGCGCAGCTCGGAGGCGAGGTTGTGCGCCGAGCGCAGCGTCTCGGGGTGCCGTCCGCCGAGCACCCGGCGGCGGGCGGCCACCACCGTGTCCAGCAGGGCGCTCGCCCGCTCGGCGACCTCGGCCGGCACGTCACCGCCGCCCGCCAGCGCCGACAGGTCGCCGGCCAGGTTGTGCCCGGCCGCCAGCGTCGCCGGGTCGTCCGGGCCGAGCAGCCGCGCGCGCCGGTCGTACACCTCCTGGTCCAGCTCGCGGGCCCTGCGGAACTCGCCGAGGTCGTAGTGCGCCCGGGACAGCAGGCTCATCGCCTCCAGCACGGGCCCGGCGTCCGGTCCCGCGCCGATCAGCCATCGCGCGCGGGCCGCCGTGGTGAGGTCCCGGACGGTACGGGTGTCGCCGCGCACGGCGAGGTAGTGCAGCGCGTCCAGGTACAGCCGGTGACAGGCCGGGTCGGGGGACCCTGGCAGGTCCAGCGCCAGCACGTGCGGCAGCAGGCTGCCGTATCCGGGCCACGAGCCGGGGTCGCGCGGGTCGCCCGGGTGGGCGCGGGCCAGCACGGGCCGCAGGTCCGGCGCGGGCGTGGGAGTGGTGTCGCGCAGGAACGCCTGGAGCAGGCCGTGCACGCGCAGCGCGGTGCCCTCGATCCGCAGCAGCCCCGACCTGGCCGCCGCCTTCGCGACGGCGGTCAGGCGGATGCGGTCCGCCGCCACGGCGGGCAGCGTCCACGGCAGGCCGTCCGCCCCCGCGGCCAGCAGGTCCAGCGGCACCGGGGCGTCGGCGAGGAACGCGCAGGCCCGCAGCAGGTCCACCGCCTCGGGGCGAGCCTCGGCCAGGGAGTCCAGGCCGAGCGACCAGGCGGCCGACAGCGTCTGGCCGTAGCCGGGCACCGGCTCGGTGTCCAGCGCGGCGGCCGTCCTCGACGACAGCTCTCCGGCGTACCCCGCGGGGTCCAGCGGGGCGTCCTGCAGGAACAGCGCCGCCTGCGCGACCGCCAGCGGCAGGTGCCCGAGTGTCTCGGCGATGGGAGCGGCCTGGGCGGCGAGGGCGCCGTCCAGCAGCTCGGCCAGCAGGTCGCGGGACTCCTCGGGGGTGAGCGGCCCGAGGGGCAGGGGGGTGGCGAGGCTCGACCACTCCGGGCTGCGCGAGGTGATCAGCACGTCCGCGGCGTCGCTGGCCGGGACGTACGCCTGGATCGCGGCGGCGTCCGGCGCGCCGTCGAAGATCAGCAGCCAGTGCCCGCGTGCGCGCATCTCGTCGAACAGGGCGCCGCGCATCGAGCGCACGTCCCCCGGGATCTCCAGGCCGAGCTCGCGGGCCAGGCCGCCGAACTGCTCGCCGAGCAACTCGGGCCGCCCCGCCGAGATCCACCACAGGTGCGTGTACTCGCCGGCGTACCGGTGCGCGTACTCCAGCGCGAGCTGCGTCTTGCCGGTGCCGGGCATGCCGTGCACCGCCACCACCGACGTCCGCCCGGCCCGCATCAGCCCGCGCAGCCCGGCCAGCGTGTTCTTCCGCGCCACGAAGTACGGCACCCGCTCCGGCATGTTCGACATCCGCACCCACGGCTCCGGGCGGCCTGCCGGAGGCGCGGAGCGGGTGACGGCGGACGGGGAGGCGGGCGCCGGGGCGACGGGTGCGGGGACCGGGGGCGTGTCCCGCCGGGCGAGGGTGGCGGCGGGGGAGGGGACGCGGTCGCCGAGGCCCTTGGCCTTGAGGAACTCCGCGGCGGCGCGGGCGGCCACCCAGGTGAACCAGAGGCGGTCCTCGCGCGGGAAGAAGGCGCGGGCGGCGTACAGCAGGGCGCAGGACACCACGGACGGGAGGTACATGTCCTCCCACTCGTCGGCGAAGTTCACCGAGCCCGCCCACGCGGACGTGGCCAGGCTGATCCTGGTGACGATCTCGCCGAGGCCGTTCAGCACGAGGGACTGAGGGCTGTGGCCGGGGCTGATGAGGAACTCGCCGAGTGCGGTGCGCTGCGCCTCGGGCAGGCCGGGCAGGCACGGCGCGATGACCGACATCACGAAGTGCAGCGGGTCGTGGGACAGCGGCGCGTCCGTGCGGAACCGCGACAGGTCGATGAACCGCCGCACCGGGGGGCGCGCCGCCGGGTCCGCGGAGACGATGACGTTGCCGGGGTGCAGGTCGCCGTGCGCGTTCCCGGTGAGCGCCATCAGGCTCACGCCGGCCGTCAGCGCGGGGTCGTCCAGCAGCGCCAGCGGGTCCGGGACGACCGGTGCGCCGCCGGGCAGGGCGCGCGCGTGGTTCGCCGGGTCGCGCAGCCACTCGCGCACCTTGCCGTGGGTCTTCACCCGGTCGCCGAGGATCGAGGTCAGGAAACCGGGGACGGTGTACGGCGCCAGCTTCGGCCCGCGCGGGTTCCACTCGCCGAGGGCGATCGCCATCACGTCCGCGCAGATCGCCGCGACGTCCCCGAACACCGCCGGGCCCTGCTCCAGCGGCCGGGCCAGCGGCTCCAGCCCGTTGAAGCGCCCGCCCGCGATCTCCAGGAACAGGATGTAGCCGTCCCCGTCCACCGGGATCGGGTCGAAGGGCTGCTCCACCAGGCGGGCGGCGCGGAAGGCGACGGGTGAGTGGGCCAGCGCGTCGGCGTGCCTGCCCGGCTCGGGCGGGATGCCGGACCCGGCCGGGTGCAGTTTGACGATGAGCTTGGCCGCGGGGGCGTTCAGCCGGGTGGCGTAGACCGCGAGCAGGCTCGCCTTGGTGTTCCCGGTGCCGGTCCACTTCACGGGCCGCAGGCCGGTGCGGGTGTAGTCCATCCAGGCGAGCAGCGCGGACCGGTGCGGCTCGTCGACGAGGTCGAGTATTCCCCGCGGGTCGTCCGCGGTCACGCCGGCCGGCTCGTTCACGCGTCGCGCGGGAGCGACCGGTCCAGCCCGGCGTCGGGGTCGTCGCGATTGTTGGACGCCGAGTCCGGGGGCATGCCGAGGTAGCGGTTCCAGCGCCGCCCGTCGTACACCTCGAGGTCCCCTGCTTCGGTGAACCGCACGTCTCCGGCCTCGTGCCCGGGGTCCTTCGCCACGCTCATATCTCGAAGTATGCCGCTTTACCCGGCGCGGTGGCGGTGTTCCGGCGGGAGGGTGACGGTATCGAGTGAGCACTCACTCATTGACAGAGTGAGTGCTCACTCCGTACAGTTTCCGCCATGATGACCACGGAGAAGAGGCGCCGGGCGCCCGCGATGAGCCCGGAACAACGCAGAGACATGATCGTGCAGGCGGCGCTGCCGCTGGTGGCCGAGTACGGCGCCGCGGTCACCACCCAGCAGATCGCCCGGGCCGCCGGCATCGGCGAGGGGACCATCTTCCGCGTCTTCGCAGACAAGGACGAGGTGCTCGACGCCTGCATGGCCGAGGCCTCGTCCCCCGACCGCGTCCTGCGCGAGCTGGTCTCGATCTCGCTCGACCAGCCCCTGGCGGACCGGCTGGTGGAGGCGATCGAGGCCCTGCGCGCCCACCTCGGCCGGATGGGCGCCGTCGCCGGGGCCCTGATGGCCTCCGGCCGCCGCCCCCGGCGAGACCAGATCCCGACCGCCGAGGGCCGCCAGTTCCCGGACCGTGCGGGCTCCCTGGCCACCGTCCGCGACGCGCTGGCCGAGCTGTTCGAGCCCGAGCAGGACACGCTGCGGCTCTCCCCGGACAGGTCGGCCCAGGTCTTCATGTTCGCCGCCTCCTCCTCCGGCCGCCTGGCCGGCCACGGCACCATCCCCATGGAGGCGGCCGAGATCGTCGACATGTTCCTGTACGGCGCCTTCGCCGGCACGCGCGGCGGCGGGCACACCCCGGGCGACGACCACGGCGCGGGGGATCGGCGGAGCGAGCACGGCCCGCGCGGTGGGCGGGACTCGAGGTGAAAGTTTCCGGCCGGCGGGGAGGCGTCTCGGCCGTCACCTGTGCGTCCGTCGCGGAGGTGGTGCCCGGGGTGGGGAGATCTGAAAATAGTTTGGACGGACGCCTAACATATTCGGCATGGTCGCCGACGCCCCGGGGTCCGGACCGACGCGGGTGCCGTGGCCGAGGGCGCGGGGCGACGAGGTTCCGGTAGCGCTCCGCGCGCGGCGACCGCCCGGCGCGGGAGCGGAAGGAGTTCGACGATGTCCATCCGACGAACGGCCGCCGTGCTGTCCGCCCTGCTCGTCACCGTGACCGGGGTGGTGTCCCTCACCACCGCCGCCCGTGCCGCCGCCGGGTGCCAGATCACCTACCGGATCGCGTCCGAGTGGCCGGGCGGCTTCAACGGGGACGTCACGGTCCGCAACCTCGGCGACCCCATCACCTCCTGGACGCTGCGCTGGACGTTCTCCGGCGACCAGCGGATCACCCAGGCGTGGAGCGCCACGGTGACCCAGAGCGGCACGCAGGTCACCGCCGTCAACGCGAGCTACAACGGCGGTCTCGGCACGGGGGCGTCGACGACGTTCGGGTTCAACGCCTCGATGAGCGGCACGACGAACGCGGTGCCCACGGCGTTCACGCTGAACGGCGTCGCCTGCACGGGCGCCACCACCTCCCCGAACCCGACGTCCACGCCGACGCCGACGCCGACGCCGACGCCGTCCAACCCCGGGAACCAGCTCTGCACCTCCGGCGACTCGGTGACCATGGGCAAGTACTGGATCAACAACAACCTCTGGGGCCAGAGCAGCGGAACGGGCCGGCAGTGCGTCTGGTCCGGGTCCACGAGCGGCAACACGATCTCGTGGGGGACCAGCTGGACGTGGAGCAACTCGCCCAGCCAGGTCAAGTCGTACGCCAGTTCGGTGCTCGGCTGGCAGTGGGGCTGGAAGGTGCCGGGCAGCGGCCTGCCCGTCCAGGTGTCGGCCAACCGCAACGTGAACACCACCTGGAATTACAACGTGTCCCTGCAGGGCGGCACCAACACCTTCAACGTCGCCTATGACCTGTGGCTGCATCCGAACTCCAACCCCAACACCGAGAATCCCTCGGACGAGGTCATGATCTGGACCTACCGCGGCGGCGGCGCCAGTCCGGCGGGCAGCCGTCAGGCCACCGTCACCCTCGCCGGCACCACATGGGAGCTCTGGCGCGGCAACGTCGGCTGGGAGGTCTACTCCTTCGTCCGCACCGGCAACGCGACCAGCGTGCAGCTGAACCTGCGCGACTTCCTCGGCGCGCTGGTCTCCCGGGGCTGGCTCTCCTCCGCCAAGTACCTGACCAGCGTCCAGGCGGGCACCGAGGTCTTCATCGGCCAGGGCCGCCTGGACACCACGGCGTACTCCGTGACCGTCTCCTAGCGACGGCCGGGACCCGGCGCGGTCAGCCGCGCCGGGCCTCGGGGAACATGTCCGCGAGCTCGGTGCGCCCGCTGACGCCGAGCTTGTCGTAGCTGTTGTACAGGTGGTTGCCCACGGTGCGGGCGGCGATGCCGAGCGCCGTGGCGATCTGCAGGTTGGTCTCGCCCTGTGCGGCGCGCAGGGCGATCTGGTACTCCCGGCGGGTCAGGACGGGGGCGCGGGTCAGGTCCAGCGCGGGCGTGCGGGCTCCTTCGCAGGCGGACGCCCACCGGGCCGCGTGCCACGCGGAACGGCTCGCGGCGCCGGCCCGCCCCCGGTCCCGGTGCGCGGCACTGGCCTGGGCGGCGGCCTCGGCGGCGAGCAGCGCGGCGCCGAGGCCCGCGAAGTCCGCCGCGACCGCGTCCAGCGCCCGCGCGTCCCGCCCGGCCAGGGCCTCGGTGTGCCGGGCGTACAGCGCGGGCAGCGGGCCCTCCAGCGTCGCGGCCAGCTCGCCGAGGCGGGGCAGCGCCCGGGCGGGCTCGCCGAGCCGTGCCAGGTCGTGCAGCAGCGGCGGCTCCCAGGAGTGCGCCCCCATCCGGCGCGCCCGCCCGGCCGCCTCCTCCGCCAGGGCCGCGGCGCGGGGTACGTCGCCCTCGGCCGCCGCGACGGCCGCCTCGGCGGCGTCCAGGGTGAAGCCGAACAACGCGAACGCCTCGCCGTCGCCCGAGCGCGCCTCGGCCAGCAGCCGCCGCGCCGCGGCGAGGTCGCCGAGCAGCGCCAGGGAGTGCGCGAGCTCGGCCACGCCGATGTGCCCGAGCGGCTGCGCGTCGCTCTCCCCGAACAGCCGCCGCGCGTCCTTGAGGTGGCGGACCGCCGAACGCGCCTTCCCGAGCAGCCGCGCCGAACGGCCGAGGGCGAGCGCCGACAGCGCGGTCGCGTAGGACCACGCCGTCGGGTTGCCGACCATGGTGTCGTTCCAGTCCCGGGCGGCGGCCTCGGCCTCCCGCAACTCGCCGCCGAACTGCAGGGCGTAGATCACGCCGAACGCGGGGGCGCCGCGCAGCCAGGGATAGACCGCGGCGTGCGCGTCCATACGCGCCAGGGCCGCCCGGCCGGTCGCGCACGCCTCGGCGGTACTCCCCGTGAACGCCGCCACGGTGCTGCGCGCCGCCAGCAGCACCGTCTCCCCGGCCTCGCTCAGCGGGGGCGGCGCGGTCAGCTCGCCCGCCAGCCGGAGCGCGTCCCCGCACCGCCCGACGTACGCCAGCCACACCAGGTGCGTGGGGCCGAGGTCGTCCCGCCACGGGGAGTCCAGCACGGCGGGCACGGCCTCCGCCATCCGCGCGATCCCCTCCCGGGCCCGGCCGAGGCCCCACACCATGTTGAGGCCGCGCAGGAACCGCAGCCGCACCAGGCCGAGCCGGTCCGCGCACGGCGGCGGCGCGGCGTAGAACTCCTCGGCCTGCTCGGGCCGCCCGCTGAACAGCAGCAGGTCCCCAAGCAGCGGCACCGCCTCACGGCTCCCGGCGGCGACCGCGGCCGTGGCCAGCCGCTTGGTGAGCGGCAGGTCGTGCCCCGCCCATGCCTGCCTGGCCGCGGCGACCAGAGACTCCGCCGTCGCCGGGGTGCCGCTGTCCAGGCGCCACAGCGCGACCCGCAGCGGGTCCTCCCGGCGCCGGGCGCCGTGCCGGGCGACCGCCTCGGCGAGCTCGGCCTGGCACGCCCGCGCCCGGGTGACCGGCAGCGCGGCCCTGATCACGTCGCCGTGCAGCGGGTGGCCGAGCCGGACGTGCAGCCGCTCGCCGTCGCGGTCGACCCGCACGAGGGCCGAACGCTCCAGTTCCTCGACGGCCGCGGGCGAGGTCATCGCGGTGAGCTGGGCCAGCCCGAGGGAGTCGGCGAAGGACAGCAGCTCGACGGCGCGGCGCCGGTCGCCGTCCAGCGTGCCGACCCGGGCGTGGATCAGCTCGCGCAGCCGCGGCGAGGCCGTCCACCGGCCGTGCCACCACCACACCCCGTCGCGCTCGGTCAGCGCACCGGTGCTCTGGCCGGACTCCACCAGCTCGCGCAGCAGCAGGGGGTTGCCGCGCGCGGCCTCGCGCAGCCGGGCCAGGGTGGCGCGCTCGATCTGGCCGCCGAGGGCGGCGGTGAGCACGGCCTCCACGTCGGCGTCCGGCAGCGGCTCGACGTCGACGCGCCGCAGCACCCGTTCCTTCCACAGCGCGGTCAGCGTGCGCGGCGCGGGCTCGCCGTCCCGGACGGACACGACGATCCGCGCCGCGCGGGAGCGCGCCAGGTCGGCGAGCAGCAGCACCGACAGGTCGTCCAGCAGGTGGGCGTCGTCCACCCCGATGACCAGGGTGCGGCCCCCGGCCGACGCGCGCAGGGTCTCGGCGGCGTGCTGCACCGGGTTCCACATGGGCGGCGGCTCGGCGGGCGGCCTCGGCAGCACGCGGTACATCGCGCCGAACGGGATCGGGGTGCCCGCCGCGCAGGCCACCGTGCGCAGCACCTTGACGCCGCGGTCGGCCCGCGCCAGCCTGCCCAGCACGTGGCGCATCAGCTCGGTCTTCCCGGTGCCGGCCTGCCCCGCCAGCGTCACCCCGGCCTCGTCCCGCCCGCGCAACGCCGCGAGCACCGCGGACGACTCCCGCTCCCGGCCGACGAACGGCCAACCACCGCCCATGAGGGGATTGTAGGGCGGCCCCTCCCGGCTTCCGGTGTGCTCGCGGTTCGTCACCCCGCACCCGCCGGACGGCGTCCCCGCCTGCCGGCCCCGCTCCCGCCTGCCGTCCGCAGGGCCGTCCGGCGGGCCACCGGAAGGGCCGTCCGGCGGGCCACCGGAAGGGCCGTCGCTCGGGTCACCTGAAGGGTCGTCACTCGGACCGTCCGAGGGGCCGTCGCCGGGGCAGTCGTGGCGGACCTCGATCGTGGCGCCGGGGCGCCTCGGGCGGGGGAGAGGGACGGCGGGCCCGCGCCGGGAGCGCCGCCGGAAGCCGGGCAGGCCAGGGTCGCGCAGGCCAGGGGCACCGCTCGTGCCGGTGATCGCGTCGTCCAGATCCCCGCCAAGGCCGATGTCTCCTCTCCGTACAGGATTCCGGCCGGTACCAGTGAGTTTGCCGAAAGGACGCCGATCCGTCCCGGGTATTCGACTACTCGACCCCACCAGTGAGGACGCGGACGGTGACGGCGGGAGCCGTGCGCGGGGGGCCGGGAGGCGCCGGTTACTGTGCGGGGGCGGCGGCACGGGCGTGCGGGCCGGTGGAAGGAGGGCCTGATGGCGGACGACGAGCCGGGCGCGGACGGCGGCGGGGACATGGAGCTCTACGACCTGCGGGTGCGGGTGGAACGCATCGAGGGCCGGTCGGTGTGCGGGATGCGGGTGGGGGACCACTTCGACCTGACCGAGAGCGCCCACCTGACCCTGCCGGAGGGACGGCACTTCTGCGTCTACGCGCTGGCCGCGGTGCTGCCGTTCCTCGCGGCCAAGCAGCGCGACCTGGCACCGGGCGACTGGCTGGCGCAGGATGCGCACTTCGCCTGCCCGGACCCGGAGGAGCGCCTGATCATGCGGGTCGAGCGCACCCGGAGGCGGCGGATGGACTCCGCCGACCTGACGTGACGGCCGCCGAGATCGGCCTCGGGCTGCAGAGCGACAAGCGGCCGGGCGACTACGCCCGGCTGGCCCGGCGCGCCGAGGAGCTCGGGTTCGACGTGCTGAGCGTGTTCGGCGACCTGATGTACCAGCCGCCGATCTTCCCGCTGCTGGAGATGGCCGCCGCCACCGGCCGCGTCCGCCTCGGCGCTGCCTGCCTCAACCCCTACTCCATGGCGCCGTACGAGATCGCCGGCCAGGTGGCCGCGCTCGACCTGGCCTCCGACGGCCGCGCCTACCTCGGGCTGGCCCGGGGCACCTGGCTGGACGCGGTCGGCATCGACCGCCCCCGGCCGCTCGCCACGCTGGCCGAGGCCGCCGAGGTGGTGTACCGCCTGCTGCGCGGCGACGTCGAGGGATACGAGGGGACGGTGTTCCGCCTCGCCCCCGGCACCGCGTTCCGGTACGAGGTGCGCAGACCCGACCCGCCGCTGCTGCTCGGCGCCTGGGGGCCGAAGGGCGCGGCGCTCGCCGGGCGCGTCGCCGCCGAGATCAAGGTCGGCGGCAGCGCCAACCCGGCCATGGCCCGCCTGGTCAGGGACAGGGTGCGGGCCGGCGAGACGGCCGCCGGGCGGCCGGAGGGCGACGTCGGCGTGGTGCTCGGCGCGGTGACGGTCGTGGACCGCGACGGCGCGGCGGCGAGGGCGCGGGCCAGGACCGAGGTCGCCATGTACCTGGCCGTGGTGGCCGAGCTGGACCCCACCGTGGAGCTGCCGCCGGACCTGGTGGCCAGGGTGGCGGCGCTGGTGGAGGCGGGACGGCACGAGGAGGCCGGGCGGCTGGTGCCCGGCGACGTGCTGGACCTCTTCGCGTTCTCCGGCACCCCCGACCAGGTGGCCGCCCAGGCCCAGGCGCTGATCGACGCGGGCGTGCGCCGGGTCGAGTTCGGCACCCCGCACGGCCTCACCGACGACACCGGCGTCGAGCTGCTCGGCACGGCCGTGCTGCCGTCCCTGCGCCGCGACCCCGCGTCGTGACGTGTGGCGGCGCGGAAGGTTTCCGTTCGTTAAGTCTGGGCAGCCGTTGGCGGTGAATGTGCAGGTTAATGGGCACATATACCGTTTGTTGGATATTCAGCGGACCTGAGGATTGGGGGAGTATCGAGGCAGCTGAGAACAGACCACTCAGGCGAGGACGAGGAGGCGAGTGGCACGTGGACAGCACTGGGATCAAGATCTTGACGGGCCGGGTCCGTCCCGTCACCGCCGAGGAACGCGACGTGCGGGCGTCCGCCAACGCCGGGGAGCCCACCCTGGAGTTCGCCGACGCCCTGCCCTACGACGCCTACGTGCGCGCGGCCACCCTGCACACGCTGCAGCAGCCGCTGGGTGAGGACCCCGGCGAGATGTCGTTCCTCATGATCAGCCAGATCATGGAGCTCTACTTCGGCCTCACCCGCTTCGAGCTGCGCGAGGCCGCGCGGTCCCTGCGCGCGGACGACGTGTGGGGCGCGCTGCGCCCGCTGCGCCGCGCCGCGCTGGACCTGGAGGGCCTCAACGCCGCCTGGCGCGGGCTGCGCTGGATGACGCCGTCCGACTTCAACCGTTTCCGCGACCTGCTCGGCGAGGGCTCGGGCTTCCAGTCCGCGATGTACCGGCAGCTGGAGTTCGCGCTCGGCGTGCGCAACGAGGCGCTGGTCCGGCCGTTCCGCCGCCAGCCCGAGGTCCACGACGAACTGGTCCGCGACCTGAGCGTGCCCAGCCTGTGGGACGAGGTGATCGCGCTGCTGGCCCGGCAGGGCTTCGACGTGCCGGCCGCCCTGCTGGAGCGGGACGTCACCGTCCAGCACGAGGTCCACCCCGCCGTGGAGGCCGCGTGGGTCGAGATCTATCGCACCGACACCCCCGGCAACCACCTGCGCATGCTCGGCGAGGCCCTGTCGGAGGTCGCCGAGCGCTTCGCCGACTGGCGCTACGAGCACCTGAAGGCGGCCCAGCGCGCCATGGGCGGCAAGGCGGGCACCGGCGGCTCGGCCGGCGTCGCCTGGCTGCGCCGCAGCATGGAACAAGTGGTGTTCCCCGAGCTCCTGACCGCCCGGACCCACATGTGACCGGACGCCACGGGCTGGTGCGATGACGTTACGGCTGACGACCTGCGGCGAGAACGGGGCACGATGATCCACGGTGAGGACGAGGCCCGGCGGCTGGACACCGGGGACCCCGGGCACCGCGAGCTGTTCCACGTCCCGCCGGCCACGGCGGGGCGGTACGCCGAGACCGCCTACCTGGCGGGCAACTCCCTCGGCCTGCAGCCCAGGGCCACCCGGGACGAGCTGCTGGCCGACCTGGACGCGTGGGCGCGGCTCGGCGTGGAGGGCCACCTGGAGGGGACGCGGCCCTGGCTGCCGTACCACGAGTACCTCACCGCGACCGCGGCCCGGCTGGTGGGCGCCCTGCCCGAGGAGGCCGTGGTGATGAACTCGCTGACGGTCGACCTGCACCTGCTGATGGTGTCGTTCTACCGGCCCGGCGGGACGCGGAACCTGATCGTCGTCGAGGACGGCGCGTTCCCCTCCGACAGTTACGCGGTCCGCAGCCAGGCCCGCTTCCACGGCCTGGACCCCGGCCGGGCGGTGCTGCGCCTCAAGCCGAGGCCCGGTGAGGACACGCTGCGCACCGAGGACGTGCTGGCCGTCCTCGCCGAACAGGGGGAGCGGATCGCGCTGGTGCTGCTCGGCGGGGTCAACTACCTCACCGGCGAGCTGATGGACATCCCGGCGATCACCCGGGCCGGCCGCGCTGCCGGCGCCGTGGTCGGCTGGGACCTCGCGCACGCGGCGGGCAACGTGCCCCTGGAGCTGCACGCCTGGGACGTGGACTTCGCCGCCTGGTGCTCCTACAAGTACCTCAACTCCGGGCCGGGGGCCCTCGCCGGCGTGTTCGTGCACGAGCGGCACCTCGGCGACCCGGCGATCCAGCGGTTCGAGGGCTGGTGGAGCACCGACCCGGCCACCCGCTTCGAGATGGCCCCGGTGTCCCGCCCGCCCGCGCGGGCGGACGCCTGGCAGGTGTCCAACCCGCCGATCCTCGCGATGGGCCCGGTCCGCACCTCCCTGGAGATCTTCGACCGCGTCGGCATGACCGAGCTGCGGGCCCGCAGCACCCGCCTGACCGGCTACCTGGAGCGCCTGCTCGACGAGGTCACCGCCACCCGCCCCGTCACCGTGATCACCCCGCGCGACCCGTCGCGGCGCGGCGCCCAGCTCTCCCTGCGGGTGGGCCGGGGCGCGGGCGAGCTGGCCAAGCGCCTGCGGCACGAACACGGCGTCATCGCCGACGCCCGCGAACCTGACGTCCTGCGCGCCGCCCCGGTCCCGCTCTACTCGACCTACCACGACTGCTGGCGCCTCGCCGAGGCCCTCACGCACCTGGTCGAGGAGACCCGATGACGCCCCGGGAGCACGCGGGGAACGGCCTGCCGCCGGGCGGCGGGCCGCGGATGGGCGAGGTCGCGGTGGTCGGCGCCGGGCTCACCGGCTGCCTGCTGGCCTGCTTCCTGGCCAGGCGCGGCTACCAGGTGACGCTGTACGAACGGCGCCCCGACCCGCGGGGACGCCCGCCGGAGCGGGGCCGCTCGATCAACCTGGCCCTGTCGGAGCGCGGCCTGGACGCGCTGCGCCGCATCGGCCTGGACGGGCAGGTCATGGCGGGCGCGCTGCCGATGCGCGGCCGGATGGTCCACCCGGTGCGCGGCACCCCCGGCTTCCAGCCGTACAGCACGCACGGCGACCGCGCCATCAACTCGATCGGCCGCGGCGCCCTCAACGACGCCCTGCTCGCCGCCGCCACCGGCCGGCCCGGCGTGCGCGCCGTGTTCGGCCACCGCCTGACCGGCCTGGACCCCGCGAGCGGCACCATGACGTTCCAGACCGAGGACGGCGAGGTGAAGGCGTCCGCCCCGGTGGTCCTCGGCGCGGACGGCGCGGGCTCGGCGGTGCGCGGCAGGCTGCTGGCGTACGGCACGCTGACCGAGACCGTGGACCTGCTGGACCACGGCTACAAGGAGCTGACCATCCCCCCGCACGACGGGGACTTCGCGCTGGACCCCGGGGCGCTGCACATCTGGCCGCGCGGCACCTCGATGATGATCGCCCTGCCCAACCCGGACCGCTCGTTCACCTGCACGCTGTTCTGGCCCGCCGACGGCCCCGGCGGCTTCGCCTCCCTGGACGCCCCCGAGGCCGTCGAGCGGCACTTCCGCGCCGAGTACCCCGACGTGATGCCGCTGGCCCCCGGCCTGGTGGAGGACTACCTGCGCAACCCGGTGGGCACCCTCGGCACCGTGCGCTGCGCGTCCTGGCACGCGGAGGGACGCGTCGGCCTCATCGGCGACGCGGCGCACGCCATCGTGCCGTTCTACGGCCAGGGCGCCAACTGCGCGTTCGAGGACGTCGTCGAGCTGGACCGCTGCCTGGACGCCGCGGGCGACGACTGGGCGGAGGCGCTGCCGCTGTTCGAGGCGCGCCGCCGCGACGACACCGAGGCCATCGCGCGGATGGCGCTCGCCAACTTCGTCGAGATGCGCGACAAGGTCGCCTCCCCGGTGTTCCGCCTCGGCAAGAGCGTCGAGCACGCCCTGGAACGAGCCCTGCCCGGCCGGTACGTTTCCCGGTACGAGCTGGTGTCGTTCTCCACCATGCCGTACGCGCGGGTGCGTCGCCGGGTGCGCAGGCAGCACCAGGTGCTCGCGGCGCTGGCCGGTGCGGGAACGCTGGTGCTGGGCGCGCTCGCCGTGCGGGCCGCGCGCGGCGGGACGGGCGGGAGGGGCACGTGACATGACCGCGACGGTGTGGGGCCAGGACCTGATGGCGGGACGCCCGGCCGGGGAGCCCGGCCTGCTGCGCAACTTCGTCGGCGGCGCCTTCACCGGCGCCGAGACGACGTTCCCCAAGATCAGCCCGGTCACCGGCGAGACCCTGTTCGAGGTCGCCGAGGCCGGCCAGGACACGGTGGACGCGGCGGTGGCCGCCGCCCGGCGGGCGCTGCGCGGCCCGTGGGGGCGGATGGGTGAGCATGAGCGCGCGGCGGTGCTGCGCAGGATCGCCGACGGGCTGGAGCGCCGCTTCGACGACCTGGTCGCCGCCGAGGTCGCCGACACCGGCAAGCCGGTCGCGCAGGCCCGCACGCTGGACGTGCCGCGCGGCGCCGCCAACTTCCGGGCGTTCGCCGAGATCGCCGTCACCGCCCCCGGCGAGTCGTTCGTCATCGCCACCGCGGGCGGCGGGCGTGCCCTCAACTACGCGATACGCAAGCCGGTCGGCGTGGTCGCGGTCATCGTGCCGTGGAACCTGCCGCTGCTGCTGCTCACCTGGAAGGTCGCCCCCGCGCTGGCCTGCGGGAACGCGGTGGTGGTGAAGCCGTCGGAGGAGACGCCGTCCTCGGCCACGGTGCTGGCCGAGGTGATCGCCGAGGCGGGCGTGCCGGACGGCGTGTTCAACCTGGTGCACGGCCACGGGCCGGGCGCGGCGGGCGAGATGCTCACCCGGCACCCCGGGGTGGACGCCATCACCTTCACCGGGGAGTCCGCCACCGGGAGCGCCATCATGCGGGCCGCCGCGGACGGCGTTAAGGCCGTGTCGTTCGAGCTCGGCGGCAAGAACGCCGGGGTGGTCTTCGCCGACGCCGACCTGGAGGCCGCGGTGGCGGGCTCGGTCCGCTCCACCTTCACCAACGGCGGCCAGGTCTGCCTGTGCACCGAGCGGCTGTACGTCCAGCGGCCGGTGTTCGAGGAGTTCACCGAGCGGCTGGCCGCGCGGGCCGCCGCGCTGGAGTTCGGCTGGCCGTGCGCGGAGGCCACCGCGACCATGCCGCTCATCTCCACCGCGCACCGCCGCAAGGTGCTGGGGTACTACGACCTGGCCCGCGCCGAGGGCGCCACCGTGCTGACCGGCGGGGACGTCCCGGTGTTCGGCGACGCCAGGGACGGCGGCGCCTACGTGCGGCCGACGGTGCTCACCGGCCTCGGTCCCGAGGCGCGCACCAACCGTGAGGAGATCTTCGGCCCGGTGTGCCACATCGCGCCGTTCGCCGACGAGGACGAGGCGTTCGCGCTGGCCAACGACAGCGAGTACGGCCTGGCCGCCACGGTGTGGACCCGCGACGTGGGCCGCGCGCACCGGGCCGGGGCCCGCTTGGACGCAGGGCTGGTCTGGGTCAACACCTGGTTCCTGCGCGACCTGCGCACCCCGTTCGGCGGGTCCAAGGCGTCCGGCATCGGCCGCGAGGGCGGCGCGCACTCCCTGAACTTCTACTCCGAGCTGACCAACGTCTGCGTGGACCTGTCATGACCGGCCAGGTCGTGCCCGGAAAGGCGGTGCCCCGCGGCCGGTTCCCGCACGTCAAGGTGGCCGGCGGCCTCGTGTTCGTGTCCGGCACCTCCAGCAGGCGCCCCGACGGCACCATCGCGGGGGCGCGCGCGGACGCGATGGGGACCGTCACGGCGGACATCCGCGAGCAGACCCGCGCGGTGATCGAGAACATCCGCGACATCCTCCGCGCCGCCGGGGCCGACCTCGGCGACCTGGTGCAGATCACCGCGTATCTGGTGAACATGAATGACTTCGGGGGGTACAACGAGGTCTACGCCGAATACTTCGACGAGGGCGGCCCCACCAGGACCACCGTCGCGGTGCACCAGCTGCCCCATCCACATCTGCTGATCGAGATGCAGGCCGTCGCGGTACGACCGGAAGGGAACGTGGGATGAGTGACATCGCCGGGCCGGTGAGCTTCCCCGGCTGGATCGAGGCCAACCGGCACCTGCTCAAGCCTCCGGTGGGCAACAAGGAGATGTTCCCCGGCGGGTCGGACTTCATCGTGCAGGTGGTGGGCGGCCCGAACCAGCGCACCGACTATCACGTCGACCCGTACGAGGAGTTCTTCTACCAGGTCAAGGGCACCATGCACGTCGACATCATGACGCCGGACGGGCCGGAGTCGGTGCGCATCGGCGAGGGCGAGATGTGGATGCTGCCCGGCGGCGTGCCGCACTCGCCGCAGCGCCCCGAGCCCGGCTCGATCGGCATGGTGGTGGAGCGGGTGCGCGAGGAGGGCACGCTGGAGCGCTTCCAGTGGTACTGCCCGTCCTGCCAGGCCATGGTGCACGAGGTCGAGCTGCAGGTGCGCGACATCGTGACCGACCTGCCGCCGGTCTTCCAGGCGTTCTACGGCGACCTGGAGGCCCGCACCTGCAAGGCCTGCGGCACGCTGCACCCGGGCAAGGGCTGATGCCCGACCCGGTGATCGACGTGCACACGCACGTCGTGCCCAAGGGCTGGCCGGACCTGTCCGCGCGCTGCGGCGGCTCCGCCTGGCCCTGGCTGCGCGTGGACTCGCCGCGCGCCGCCACCATCATGATCGGTGAGACCGAGTTCCGGCCGGTCGGCGCCGAGTGCTGGGACGCCGAGGCCCGGCTGGCCGACATGGACGCCGACGGCGTGGACGTGCAGGTGGTGTCGCCCACGCCGGTGTTCTTCGGCTACGAGCGCCCGGCGGCCCAGGCCGCCGCCGCGGCGCGGATCCTCAACGACCTGACGCTGAAGGTCACCGCGGCCGGCGGGAACCGGCTGGTGCCGTTCTGCCAGGTGCCGCTGCAGGACCCCGACGCGGCCTGCGCCGAGCTGGACCGCTGCCTTGCCGCCGGGCACGCGGGTGTCGAGATCGGCAACCACGTGGGCGACCGGGACCTGGACGACGAGGGCATCGTGACGTTCCTCCAGCACTGCGCCTCGGTAGGGGCCCCGGTGTTCGTGCACCCGTGGGACATGCCCGGCGGGCCGCGCCTGGACCGGTGGATGGCGCGCTGGCTCACCGGCATGCCCGCCGAGACCCACCTGTCGGTCCTGGCCCTCATCCTCGGCGGCGTGCTGGACCGGGTGCCCCGCTCGCTGCGGCTGTGCTTCGCGCACGGCGGCGGCGGGTTCCCCTTCTGGCTGGGCCGCGCCGACAACGCCTGGCACCGCCGCGGCGACGTGGTCCGCGGCCGTTCCGCCTTCCCGCCCAGCCACTACACCGACCGCTTCCACGTCGACACCGTCGTCTTCGACCCCGCCGCGCTGCGCCTGCTCGTGGACACCATGGGCGAGGACCAGGTGATCCTCGGCAGCGACTACCCCTACCCTCTCGGCGAGCGTCCGGTGGGCCGGGTGGTCCACGAGTCGGGCTTCCTCACCCCGGCCCAGCGCACCAAGCTGCTGTCGGGCAACGCGCGGCGCTTCCTCGGCCGCTGACGTTCACCCTCGTGAACACAGGGGCGGTTTGTTCACGGAATTACCACCTGATAGAACAGGCCGCATGGAATCCTCGGTCGTGCTGACCGGCTGCACCGTCGTCGACGGCCGGGTCCTGGACGGCACCGGGCCGCTGCCCGGCGCCGGGGTGTGGGTGCGCGGCGAGCGCATCGCCGCGGTCGGCCCCGCCGCCGAGGTGACCGCCGCCGCGCGGGCCGCCGGAGACGTCAGGGAGATCGACCTCGGCGGGGCGTACGTCACGCCGGGCCTGGTCAACATGCACACCCACCTGTCGCTGTCCCTGCCGGGCAGGGCCGGGGACGCGCTCAAGGACATGGGGCCGTACGACCTGGCGCTGTACATGGCCGACGGCGCCCGCCGCACCCTGCTGTGCGGCGTGACCACCGTGCGCTGCGTCGCCGAGAAAGACCACGCCGACTTCGCGCTGCGCCGCGCCATCGCCGCGGGCCACGTGCCCGGCCCGCGGATCTACACGGCGGGCCGGGCGCTGGTGTGCACCGGGGGCCACGGCCACGAGGGGTCCGACACCCTGGAGTGCGACGGCGCCGATGGGATGCGGCGCGGCGTGCGCAGCCAGGTCAAGGCCGGTGCCGACCTCATCAAGATCATGATCTCCGGCGGCATCGCGGGGGAGCACGAGCAGATCGCGACCCGGCAGCTGTTCTCCGACGAGCTGCGCGCCGCCATCGAGACCGCGCACTCCTGGGGCCGCAAGGTCACCGCGCACGCCGGCCCCGCGCGGGTCGTCGCCGAGGCCGTCGAGCTCGGGCTGGACTGCGTGGAGCACGGGTACCAGCTCACCGAGCCGGTGACCGCCCTGATGGCCGGGCGCGGCACCGCCCTGGTGCCGACCCTGCTCGTCACCCGCTGCGAATCCTTCTTCGCCGAGCTCGGCGTGCCCGAGTGGATGCGCCGCCGCTCCCTGGACGCCGGCCCGCGCCACCTGGAGAGCTACGCCATGGCCCTCGCCGCCGGGGTCGAGGTGCTGCTCGGCAGCGACATGCCGCCGTTCTGGCCGTTCGAGGGCACCAACGCCACGGTCCGCGAGCTGGAGCACATGTCGGGCAACGGCCTCGGTCCCGCCCGCGCCCTGTACGCCGCCACCCTCGGCCCCGTCCGCTGGCTGGGCGCCGAGGCCGACCTCGGCACGATCGAGCCCGGCAAGTACGCCGACCTCGTCGCCATGGACGCCGACCCTCTCGCCGCCACCTCGGCGTTCCGCGGCGTACGGTGGGTCATGCGCGGCGGCACGGTGGTCCGGGACGACGCGACGGGCTGGGCCGTCCCCTGACCTGCCGGTGCGTACACCCGGCTCCGGAGGGGCGTGGATGTGATGATGGTCGCCGGGGGGTGCGGTGAGCATGGGTGAACCCAACGTGGTGATCGTGATCGGGCCGGGAGTGGCCGCCGATCCCGGGTTGCTGCGGCAGGTGGCGGAGACGGAGTGGCGGGCGCTCGGGGTGCCCGGCCGGCTGGTCGTGGTGGGCGGCCCCACCGCGCTGTGGGACGTGCTGACGGCCGCGGGCCAGGACGAGACCTGCGCGGTCGTGGTGCTGCACGGCCCCGACGTCGCCGTCCGCCCCGTCCTGTCCCGACCGGGCCCGCACGCGGCGCGGACCGTCTGGTACGACACGGGACTGCCCGGCCCCGCCGAGGTCGCCACCGGCTCGGTGCGCATGGCCGGCCGCGGCATCTGGGGCCTGGCCTGGGCCGTGCGGCACGCCGTCCACCGGCTGCGCCATCCCGCCCGGCGGGTCCCCTACGGCCCCGCCGCCGACCAGTGGGCCGAGCTGCGCCTCCCGGACGTCCGCGGCGGCGCCCCCGTGCCGGTCGCGGTGCTCGTCCACGGCGGCTTCTGGCGCTCCATCTGGGGCGCCGACCTCATGGACGCCCTGGCCATCGACCTCGCCGCCCGCGGCTACGCCGCCTGGAACCTCGAATACCGCCGCCCCGACCAGCACGGCTGGCAGTCCACCACCGCCGACGTCGCCGACGGCTTCGGCGCGCTCACCGCCCTCGCCACCGGTTCGGCCCCTCCGCCCGCCGCCGGGCCCGCCATCGAGGACGGCCCGCCGCTCGACCCGGAGCGCATCGCCGTCGTCGGCCACTCGGCCGGGGGCCAGCTCGCGTTCCGGCTGGCCGCCGACGCGGGCGGCGTCGCCCTGGCGGTGTCGCTGGCCGGCGTGCTGGACCTCGCCGAGGCCGACCGCCGGCGCCTCGGCACCGGAGCGGTCGCGGGGGCGCTCGGCGGGACGCGCGAGGAGGTGCCGTGGGTCTACGCCGCGGCCGACCCCCTGACCCGGCTGCCGCTCGGCGTGCCGCAGCTCGTCGTGCAGGGGACCGGCGACGACCTCGACATGATCGACATGAGCCGCCGCTACGCCGCCGCCGCCCAGGCCGCGGGCGACGACGTCGTCCACCTGGAACGCCCCGGCGACCACTTCGACGTCATCGACCCCGCCTCCCCGGCCTGGCAGGCCACCGCCGCCGAGCTGGCCCGCCGCCTGCGCCCCTGACGGCGGGGGTCACGCACGGCCGCTGGACCGGTGCCGGACCGTGACGTGCGCGGGCGGGTGGAGGGGAGGCGGCGCGGTGCCCTGGCGCAGGGCCCGCAGGCGGGCGAGGGCCTCGGCGGCGCCGCTCGGCACCCGCAGGTCGGCGAAGATGGCGTGCGCGGCGCGCAGGTCGCCCGCGCAGGCCGTGTGATGGCCGAGGGTGTGCTCCAGCTCGGCCAGCCCGCGCATCATCACCGCCTCGCCGAGCCGGTTGCCCGACAACCGGCACGCCACCAAGGCCACCCGGTGGGTCTGCTCCAGCTCGTTCCAGTAGTCCCGCAGCATCGACACGTTCAGCGTCGACGCCGCCAGCTCCCACGCCAGCTCGTCGTGCCCGGTCGCGGCGGCCTGCCGCACCGCGGCGACCAGGCTGGCCCGCTCGCTCTCGAACCACGCCTCCGGGCTGGCGAGCAGCCGCTCGTGGATCGGCCCCGGCGGCGGCCAGCGCGGCGCCCGGCCGCGGATCGGCGCGTACGACGAGCCGGGCAGATGACCGTCGGCCTCCTGCGCCAGCGCGAGCAGCGTGGCCAGCGTCCGGGTGATCACGATCCGCACGCTGGTCTCGGTCTCCTCCTCGGCGGCGCGCTCGCGGGCGTACAGGCGCACCAGCGCGTGGAACCGGTAGCGGGTGCGGCCGATGGCGTCGGTCTCGGCGACCTCCAGCAGGCGCTCGTCGGTGAGCGCGTCGATGAGCTCCTCGGCGAGACCGGGCGAGGTCTCCAAGGTGGTGGCGGCCGTGCAGGCGGAGAACGACGGTAGGTTCAGCACCCCGAGCAGCCGGAACGCGCGCCGCGCCGCGTCGCCGACCCTCTGGTAGCCGACCGCCAGGGTGGCCCGCACGTCCAGGTCCTTCATGCTGAGCTCGTCCAGCCCGCCGGAGGCGAAGCGCTCGGTGAAGTGCGCGATCGTCCAGTGGTTGCGCGTGCTGAGCCTGGTGCCCGCGGCGCGCACGCCGAGCGGCAGGTAGCCGCACAGCCGGACCAGCTCCGCCGCCGCGCCGGGCTCGGCGCGGCCGCGCTCCTCGCCGATGATCGCGGTGAGCATGTTCTCGGCGTCCAGCGGCTCCAGCACGTCCAGGTCCACCATGCGGGCGCCGGGCCAGCCCGACAGCCGGCAGCGGCTGGTCACGATCACCGAGCAGGACGGCGCCCCGGGCAGCAGCCGCTTCACGTGCGTCTGCCCCGCCGCGTCGTCCAGCACCACCAGGATCCGGCGCCCGGCGAGCTGGCTGCGGTACAGGTCGACCCGCTCGTCGATGTCCTCGGGGATCGCCGAGGAGTGCACGCCGAGCGCCCGCAGGAACCGGGTGAGCACCCGCCCGGGGTCGGCGGGGTGGTCCTCGGTGCCCTTCAGGTCGGCGTACAGCTGGCCGTCGGGGAACGCCTCGCTCATGCGGTGCGCCACGTGCACGGCCAGCGTCGTCTTGCCCACCCCGGCCTGCCCGGTGATCAGCGTCACCGGGAGCGGGCCGGTCACCCGCTTGGCCGTCACCGCGCACAGGTGCTCCACCAGCTTCTCCCTGCCGGTGAAGTCGCCGACCCCGGCGGGCAGCAGCGAGGGCCGGAGCGTCCCGGCGGAGGCGGTCTCGTAGGGCGGCGGCGCGGCCTCCTGCCGCAGCACCTGAAGGTGCGCGGCCCGCAGCTGGGGCCCGGGATCGATGCCGAGCTCCTCGGCCAGCCGCGCCCGCGCCGAGTCGTACTCGGCCAGCGCCTCGGCCTGCGCGCCGGACGCCGCCAGGGCCAGCACCAGCCACGACTGCACGGCCTCGTTCAGCGGCTCGGCCTCGGCGACCGCGCGCAGCTGGGGCAGCACCTCGTCGGCGAGCCCGAGCCGCAGCGCGGTGCGGGCCGCCTCCAGGAGCACGTTGATGCGTTCCTGGTCGACGGCGCGCACCCAGGGGTGGCCCTTCAGCACGTGGTCCAGGTCGGACAGGCACGGTCCCTGCCACAGCCTGAGACCGTCCAGCATCAGATGGAGGGACTCACGGGGGGAGGAGGCCTGCCTGGCCGAGCCGACGGCCGCCCGGAAGGCGACCAGGTCGGCCTCGCAGCGGTCCGGCCGGACGGCGTAGGCCGCGCCGAGGCCGGCGAGCCAGGAGGAGCCCGAGCGGGCGGCGTCGCCGGGGTCGATGCGGCGGCGCAGCCGCCCGACGTAGGTCTGCACGAGGTTGACGACAGAGTCCGGCGCGTCGCCGCCCCAGACGGCGTCGATGATCTCCTGGCGCCGCACGGGCATGCCGGCCTTGAGGAGCAGGAGGGCCAGCACGGCCCGCTGCTTGTCCGAGCTGATCTTGATTTCGGTTTCCCGGCGCCAGACCCTTAACGGGCCCAGCAGGTGAAACCGTAGCTCTGCCATGTGTCTCCCCGGAGCGAGTGCGGACACGTGCCGGAAATCGGAAGAATCATATGTTTTGACTGGCTGTAATGCGAGATAGTCCGGTGTCCTAATCTGGCCACATCTCGCATGTTTCATGCAATACGGCAAAACGAATAAATCGCCCTGACGTCGGGGGACACCATGGGGCTGGAGTCCGGCTGACGATCCGCTGGACCCGGCGCGGGCGGCGGGCACCGCCGCGTCCAGCCAGGTGGCGGCACCGATCCAGCGGCGCGAGTCATCGTAGCTCGTGTCTGCTGATCCCTCGGGAGGAGGATCCCATGAAGAAGATTCAGATTCGTAAGGCCGGTCCGGTTCGCCTGACCGCCGCCGCGTGCTCCGTTTACAAGAAGACGAGCTAGTACCGGCACCGGTGGGCGCGCCGGACGCGGCATCCGCGTCCGGCGTCTCCCCGTCCGAAAACACCCGAAAGATAAACCGTAATCGCTCCGAAAAAGGACGCACATAAACGCACGGAGGGTTGTCCCGTTGACCGAAACCGAGGCGCTGGACGACCCCGTGGCGATCGAGTACGACCCTGACCGGCCGCTCCCGCTGCACCCGCTCGTCCACCTGGCGGACGGCGACGAGGTCACCGTGGGCCGCCGCGACACGGACTCGTACGCGATCTTCCCGCCGGACGGCGCCGCCCTGGTGCGCAGGCTGGAGGAGGGCGACACCCCCCGCGAGGCCGCCGCGTGGTACGCGGAGACCTACCACGAGAACGTCGACATCGACGACGTGATCGGGGCGCTCGCCGAACTCGGCTTCATCCGCGACCCCGAGGACCCGCCCGCCGCCCCCGGCCCCGCCCCCGGCGCCCCCGTGCGCTGGCGGCGCCTCGGTGTGGCGCTGTTCTCCCCCTTCGCCTGGGTCGCGTACGCGGCGGTCATCGGCTGGGCGCTGGTCGCGATGATCCGGCACCCCGACCTGGTGCCGAACTACCAGAACGTCTTCTTCACCGACTACTACACCGTCATCCAGGTCACGCTGTTCATCGCGGCGGTGCCGCAGCTCCTGCTGCACGAGGCCTTCCACGCCCTCGCCGGCCGCCGGCTCGGCCTGCGCTCCAGCCTGTCCGTCGGGCGCAGGCTCTACTTCATCGTGCTGGAGACCTCCCTGGACGGCCTGGTGGCCGTGCCGCGCCGCAAGAGATACCTGCCCATCGTCGCCGGGATGTTCGCCGACATCGTCGTGATCGCCCTGTGCACCATCGCGGCCGACCTGAGCCGCACCGCCGGCGGCGGGTTCACGCTGACCGGGCGGTTCTGCCTGGCCTTCGCGTTCGCGATCCTGCTGCGGGTGCTGTGGCAGTTCTCGTTCTACCTGCGCACCGACCTGTACGTGCTGGTGTCCACCGTGCTGCGCTGCGTCGACCTCGACACCACCGCCAAGCGGCTGCTGCGCAACCGGTTCAACCGCCTGCTGCGCCGCCACGACAAGCTGGTGGACGAGTCCCGGTGGCACCCGGCCGACCGCCGGGCCGCGCGGTGGTACTCCTGGCTGATCCTCGGCGGCTACACGGTGAGCCTCGCCACCTTCGCCTGGGCCGTCGTGCCGCTGCTGTACACCATGGGCGTCGCCGTGCTCTCCCGCTTCGTGGACGACGGCGCCACCTGGGCCGAGCTGCTGGACTCCACGATCTTCGCCGGTTTCATCCTGATCCAGTTCGCCGTTCTCGGCGGGCTCGCGCTGCGCGACCGGCTCCGCCGGCGGCAGGGCGAGCTCCGCCACGTCATCGCTTGAAAGGGACGCACCATGGGTGAGCGTGACCACTACTGGATCCGGGGCGCGAGACGCCGCGACCGAGACCTGGTCAGGGGCCGGCTCGCCCTGCCGCCGGAGCTGGCCGTGGTCGACGCGCACCGCCGCCTGCGCGGCCCGTACACCGCCACCGGCACCCTGCTGCGGGCCATCGCGCCCGACCTGCTGGAGCGCGCCCCCGAGCTCGGCATCGAGCACAACATCGAGATCATGACGAGCACCCCCGAGCTGGCCGACGCCGTGCCGCGCGCCTGGACCTCGCTGGAGTGGTCCGCCCGCAAGGGGGAGCGCACCCGGTTCTACTCCCGGCTGCACACCCTGAACATCGCCAACGGCCTCGCCGAACTGCTCCGCGACTACCTCGCGGCCCTCGGCGGCGCCCCCCGCACGCTGGTCGTCGAGAACCTGCACGAGGCCGACGCCACCGACCAGGAACTGGTCGCGGTGCTGCTGCGCCGCGGCGACCTCGGCCCCCTGACCGTCGTGGCCTGCACCGGCGACGATCCCGTCGCCGACCCGCCCGGCGAGATCTCTATCTCGCTCGCACCGCTGCTGGAGCGGTACGCCACCCCCGTCGACGCCCCTTCGGTCGCCGACCCGGACGGCCCCGCGCCCGACCCGCGCGCGTACGTCCAGGGCGACTGCGTGGACGACGACCCCCGCCAGATCGCCGCCTACCAGCGGCTGGCCGCCGAGGAGCGGGCCGCGCTGCACGACGAGCGCGCGGCCGAACTGGCGCGCTCCGACGAGTACTCCCTGACGCTGGGCGCGATCCCCTTCCACGCCGAGCACGGGAGCGACCCCGGCGGCGCAGGCCTGACCGCTCTGCACAACGCGGTGGCCTACTGCCGGGGCGTCGGGCTCTACCAGGCCGCCGCCGACCTCGGCCTGCGGGCCCGGGCCATCGTGGACCGGGCGACGCAGGAGGAGGAGTGGTGGTACTTCGCCGACGCGACCGGCATCACGCTCGCCACCCTCGGCCGCGCCGACGAGGCCAAGGCGATCTACGACGAGTCGCGCGCCGCGAGCATCGACCCCGCCATGCACATGGAACTGGCCTACGCCACCGCCATGCTGTACGCGCGGCACTACCCCGAGCCGCAGCGGGACTACCAGCAGGCCCGCGCCTGGATGAACGTCTCCATCGCCATCGCGTCCCTGCTGGAGGAGCCCAAGGAACGCGCGTTCCACTCGGTGTTCGGGCGTAACGGGCTGGCCCTGGTGGAGGTCCGGCAGAACAGCCCCCAGGCGGCGCTGCGCATGCTGGAGGAGGGCATGGCCCGCCTGGACCGCGAGCTCGAACCGGGGGAGCACGCCCTGCACCGCACCGTGCTCCGCTACAACCGGGCGCAGGTCCTCGGCATGATGGGCCGCCTGGAGGACGCGCTCGCCGACTACGGCAAGGTGCTGGAGGTCGACCCCGACTTCCCCGAGCACCACTTCAACATCGGCAACATGCTGCGGCGCCTCAACCGCGACGAGGAGGCCATCGCGGCGTACGAGCAGGCACTGAAGCTGTCCCCGCCGTTCCCCGAGGCCTACTACAACCGCGGCGACGCCCGCCTCGAACTCGGCGACGTCGAGGGCGCCCTGGCCGACTTCTCGTACACCATCGAACTGGACCCGGCTCACGTAGACGCCCGGGCCAACCGCGCGGGCCTGCTGTGCGACCTCGGCGACACCGCCGCCGCCTGGCGCGACGTCAGCACCGGCCTCGACGCCGCCCCCGCCCACCCCCACCTGCTGTGCCTGAAGGGCCGCCTCCTCGCCGAACGCGGCGAGCCCGGCGCCGCCCGCGAGGCGCTGAGCGCCGCCCTGGCCCGCAACCCCCGCCTGGCCGAGGCCTGGGCCCTGCGCGGCGAACTCGCCTACCAGGCCGGCGACCTGCCCGCCGCCATCGAGGACTTCGAACGCGCCGTGGACCTCAGCGACTCCCCCGAGATCCTCTACAACCGCGCCGTCGTCTACGCCGACGCCGGCCGTCACACCGAAGCCGCCACCGACTTCGGCAAGGTCCACGCCGCCACCGGCGACGAGGACGCCAAGGAACGCATGGAGGCCTCCCTGAAAGCCATGGAAGGCACCCCCGCCCCCGCCTGACACCCGTCAGGCGGCCGGACAAGATCGTCCGGCGGCCGGGCACCGCCTCGACGGCCGGGCACCTCCGGCCCAAGAGCGGCCTCACCCGGCCGCCGGATGGCACCACCCCACCCGGGCGGCCCGCGAGGGACACCCGGACACCGGTGGCAGGCCCGCGAGGACCGCCGGGCCTCGGGGGATCGCCTATCGGACCTCGGCCGGGCGGTCCGTGAGGTCCGCCGGGGACCGGGGATCGCCCGCCGGGCCTCGGCCGGGCGGTCCGCGAGAACCGCCGGGGATCGGCCGCCGGGACTCGTCCCATAAACCAGGCACCGAGGGATCGGCCGCCGGGTAGAAGTGCCGGTCGGTCCGCGAGGGACGCCAGGTACCGGGGGACCGGCCGCCGGGCGTCACCTCGTCCGGCCGGGACACCAGGCATCGAGAGATCGGCCGCCGGGTAAACACTCCCGGTCGGCCCCGCGAGGGACACCGGGTACCGGGAAACCGGCCGCCGGGTGGCACCCCCGCCGTTCGGCCCGCCAGGGACGGCAGGCGCCGGGGGAGTCGTGGTACACGACGCGCGGACAGCAGGTTCACGCGACATCTGAAGGGAAGGTGCGATGGCCGACCTATTCGAACCCGTCCGGCTCGGACGGCTGCGTCTGCCCAACCGGCTGGTGATGTCGCCCATGACCCGCAGCCGCGCCGACGACCACGGGATACTCCCGCCCGACGCCCCCCTGTACTACGCCCAGCGCGCCACCGCCGGCCTGATTATCACCGAGGCCGCCCAGCCCAGCCTGGAAGGCCAGGGCTACCCCCGCACCCCCGGCCTGCACACCGATGCCCAGGTGGCCGCCTGGCGCCTGGTCACCGACGCCGTACACGCCGCGGGCGGCCACATCTACGTCCAGCTCATGCACAGCGGCCGCATCGGCCACCCCAGCCTGAACGGCCTGCTCCCGGTGGCCCCGTCCCCCATCCCGGCCGCCGGCCAGATCTACACGAGGGACGGCCGCCGCGACCACCCCGTCCCCCGCGAACTGACCACGGCCGAGGTGGAGGCGACGATCCGCGACTTCGCCGACGCCGCCCGCAGAGCCATGGACGCGGGCTTCGACGGCGTGGAACTCCACGGCGGCAACGGCTACCTGATCCACCAGTTCCTGTCCGCCCGCACCAACCACCGCGAAGACCCCTACGGCCAAGACCGCCTCCGCTTCGCGATAGAGGTCACCACCGCCACCGCCACCGCCATCGGCCCCGAGCGGGTAGGCCTCCGCATCACCCCCGGCAACACCCTGAACGACATCGCCGAACACGACACGGACCAGTCCTACCCCGCCCTCGCCGCCGCCCTGGCCCCCCTGAACCTCGCCTACCTCCACCTGGCAGGCGTCCCCGCCGCCACCCCCCTGGCCGGCAAAATCCGCGCCACCTGGCCCGGCACCTTGATAGCCGCCCCCAGCACCGGCGGCGACCTCCCCGCCGACGGCGGCCGCTCAACAGCCGAACACTGGCTGACCCAAGGCGCCGACCTGGTCGCCTTCGGCCGAGCCTTCTTAGCCAACCCCGACCTGGTAACCCGCCTCCGCACCCGCACCCCCCTCAACCCCCCCGACCCCACCACGTACTACGGCGGCGACCACCGCGGCTACACCGACTACACCC